>CAZDSN010000066.1:0-11252 GCA_964507675.1 uncultured Ardenticatenaceae bacterium
GGAGGAGGCGCGGCCAATGACTTCGATTTCGTTCAGGGCCGCCACGTTTTCGCACCACCACTGCCCGCGCGCGCTCAGGATTTTGAAGCGCAGGCGGTTGGCGACAACAGGCTCCGCCAGGGAAACAACCGTGCCGCCGTCGCTGAGAGGATAGATGCGCCCCACGTTGGTGCTGGCCACTGGCTGACCATCTCGATAAAGTTCTAACAAACCGGCGCGCACGTAATATTCTCCCTCTTCTGCGGGCTGGCCAAAGCCGTCCCAATCGCCGCCGCTGGGGGGCGGGCCTACCAGGCGAATGCGCTGGATGAGTACGTCGTCGGGCCAGGCCAGTTCCACCCATTGCCCGGCAGCCAGACCAGAGGCAGAAATCCAGCCATTGCTGTCATCCTGGAAGGCGTCGCTGCCGGCAGCGGCGGGAACCCAACCGCGGCGATCATTAAGATTGGCGGGCAGGAAAGAGTCTTCGTAGACGCTGCTGGCAGTGGCAACGGCATAGGGAGCCACATTTGTCCAGCCTTGCTGCGCTTCCGCCAGGTTGTCCGCCAACGAGCCGCTGACGTGCCCCATGTGGCAGCCCGTACAGGTCACCAGTTCGCCAGGGCGAGCGTAGGCGCTGCCCTGGGCAATAGAGATGTAGCCGCGATTCCAGCCGCTGACGGCGCGACCAAAAACGTCGCGCAGCACAATAAAGCCCATGGTATCTGCCGGCACGGTCGCCGTAAACGCCCCCCTGGCATCCACCGGAACCTGCGCCCACAGCACGGCGCGCAGTTGGTTGTCCTGGCGAAAGCCGTCGCACGGCTGCGGCCAATCGGGATCGCCGTTTTCGCCGGCGTAGCAGTACGCGCCCGTAAACTGGTTGGCGTCTACCCATACCTGGGCATACGCGACGCTGCCG
Source organism: uncultured Ardenticatenaceae bacterium (assembly GCA_964507675.1). Taxonomy (GTDB): domain Bacteria; phylum Chloroflexota; class Anaerolineae; order Promineifilales; family Promineifilaceae; genus JAGVTM01. The sequence continues at coordinate 902 of CAZDSN010000066.1, forward strand.
GGCAGCGGGGAGTTGTTAACAAACGGCAAATCGAGCGGGGCATTGGCGTAGACATTGGGGTTGTGTAGGGTAGCGGTCTGGATGTCGGCGCGGCTGCGCTGGCTAAAGGCGTAGCCGGGTAGGTCGTTGGGGACGTTCCCCCAAAGGGGGTCATCGCTGGGGATGTCTGCGTAGGCGTCGGGCAGGGATGCCCAACCCACGCGGGGGAGAATGGGTTTGGCGTCCATGACGTCGGCGTGGGGCAGGCCGATGCTGTCCAGGTCAATAGGGAGGAGAGTCTGGCTGCTGCCATCCAGTTCCATCACATAGAGTTCGTAGCGCAGGTTGGAGCCTTGCAGGTCGTAAAAGCGCAGCCCTTCCTGGTAAACGCCCGTGGGGGGCAGGCTGTTGTCTTCCCGCGACTGGGAATAGAGGATGGCGGGCTGCCCGTTGGGGCCATCGGGCAGCGCCCAGGGATGGAGGGCATAGGGACCGGATTCGTCGCCGCCCCAGGCTTTGTCGTAATCCAGCCCAGCAATGGCGGCGGTGGTGTTGGCGGCCATCATGGTCACTTCAGGCAAGCCAACGCGAATGCCCGTTTTCAGGGTAGTATGCACCATGGTGCTGTCTGTCTGGGATGTGTAGGCAATAACAAGCTGGTCGTCGTGGAGAATGGGGGCCGGCTGGGCGGCGGCGTAGGTGTCATAGATGCCAGAGTCGTCAGTCAGCGCCCACCAGTAGCGGGGCGTCCAGACAAAGCGGCGGAAGCCGGAGCCATCGGGATTGACAACCATCAGGTGCCAGGTGTTGGGGGCGTCGCGGATTTCCATGCCGTTGGGCAGCATACCCGTAGCTGGGTTAAAGGTTTCGTCGGGGTTGGCGTAAACAAGGGTGCCATCGGGCAGGAGATGATCGGTATCGGCGTTGTCTATACGGTTGTAGATGCCGGCATTCCCCGGCTGATTAAACTGGTTCCACCAGCGCGTCGCCAGAATACGCCCATCGGGCAGCGGCGTGGGGTGCAGCAACCCGGCCCGCTCCGTGGTGATGCGGTGCAGATTCGTACCATCCCCATCCATCACGTAAAGATTATAGGCGGGGCGCTCATCGTAATGGGCGCGGGTGGGGTAGCGCGAAGAGGTAAACACAATGCGCCCATCCGCCAGGTAAGCCGGGAAAAGATCGTGATAATGGTAGTACGTCTCCAGATTGCCAAATTGGGCGGCGTTGGGAATGGTAATGTCGCGGTCAGAGAAGGTAAGCTGTTGGAAGCCGCTGCCATCTACGTTAATTTCATACAGCCGCCAGCCGTATTCGGGGTGGTCGGGATTGAGGGTTTTGGCGCCGGCAAAGAGGATATGGCTGCCATCGAAACTGACGTCAGGCGACTGCACATCTACCAGGCCAGGCGTCTGGTACACAAAAAGCGCGCCATCAGAGTCGCGCCGCACCAGGCGGCTGCCAGGGGCAAATTTGGACAGCCCTGTGCCAAACTGACCGGCGGGGCCCAACTCATCGGTGAAGATGTCGTCTGGCGTGGCCAGATGGGCGCGGGCGACAAAGATGATGGGGGGTAAGTTGTCGCTGGCGCGCGCCGGCGGGCGAAAGACGGTCAGACCAGCGCCAAAAGCTGCTGCCAGACCCAACCATAACAGCCAAAAGGGGAAAAACCGGTGATGTTGCTTCATGAAAGCCTCGCCATTTTCGACAGGTTATCGTCCCCCTTTATCCGTTTAATTATGGCGAGTACGCGCCGCTTGTAAAGATGACAATGGGTCTAGTATACTACGCTCATGCCTTTTCAACCTGATTACGAAGTTCCTGTAGAGCGTTTACCGTATACAATGCCGGCATTTCCCGATGCGGCGACATCCGTTGGCGTCCTCATGCTGCATGGTTTCATGGGCAGCCCTTACAGTTCCCGCCCCCTGGCCCAGTTTTTGGCCGAACGGGGCGTGACCGTACACTGCCCGCTGCTGCCGGGTCATGGCCATTGGCCCGACAAATTCCACAAAGTATCCCGCCACGCCTGGATGGCCGAAGCCGCCGAAGGCCTGGATACCTTGCGCCCGATGTGCCGTGAGATATTTCTCATGGGGCATTCGATGGGCAATATTCTGGCGGGTCACCTCCTACGCGCCAATCCTGACGTACGCGGCATTATCCTGCTGGCTCCCATTTACGATGTGCCGGACAGCCGGCTCAACCTGATCAAATACATTCGCCCCTTTGTACCCTGGCTCTATCCCCACAAGAGCCGCCGTATGCAAGGGCTGGTGCGGGAACGGGTGCTGGATTTTGATCCCACCTTTGATTTTGAGGCTCCCGACGCGGAGACGTTCTTACGCCAGGCGACGCGCATGCCGACTTCCGGGTTGGACGAGATGCGTAAAATGGTGAAGGTGGGACAAAAACTGTGGCCGCAGATTAACGTGCCTGCCCTGATCCTGGATGGGGGTCACGACATCGCCGTCAGCCCTGGTTCCGGGGCGGTTATCTTCCGCCAGATTCCCGCCCATGATAAACAGCATCATCACTTCCCCCAGGCCGGGCACGAACTGATGCGTCCCCAAGACCCGGCCCACCCCGAGGTTTGGAATCTGGTGTTAACGTTCATTCAGGAGCGCGTTCGCCCACACATCCCCTCCCACAAACCTGATTAACGCCCACTCTTTTCTAAGAACAGGAGAGAAAGTTAATGACAAGTAAAGCGCTGGAGCCGCTTGAACAAAAACAGGTTGCTTTTTATGAAGACACAGTAACGGCTGTTTTAATTAGAAAGGATGGAAGGCAGGATGAGGCTACAGGAAATGCTCCTGTAGCCTCATCTGGCGCTACGGGCCGTTGACAAAGTCCACGGCGGCGTAGGCGTCAATCTGGCCGAAGCCGTGAATGGGGTTGGGGTACTGGTTGTAGGGACGCAGGCAACTGTCGGGGCCAGGAGGCGCACCCAGGTTGCGTTGGGCGGTGTAAGCCAATACGCCGTAAATCTGGCCCATGGTCAGATTGGGTTGGGCAGACAGCATCAGGGCAATTGTGCCCACCATGTGCGGCGCGGCCATGGAAGTGCCGGAGTAAACGCCATAAGCGTTGTCGCTAGAGTTGACTGACGAGCGCACGTTTTCGCCAGGAGCCACAAAATCAGGCTTGAGCAGGCGGAACTGGCCGGGGCCTTTGCTGCTGAAGGAAGCCAGCAAATCGCTGCTGTTGGTAGCGCCAATGCCAAAGACATTGGCGTAGTCGCCAGGGGAGCCGGCGGTGTTGCAGGAGGAGCCGGAGTTGCCGATGGAGAAGACGGGGATAATGCCGGCAGCCATCCACGCATCCACATAAGATTGATACCACGAGTCGCCGCCGCCGCCGCCCCAGGAGTTGTTAACCACGTGCGGGGCCATGGCGCAGTTGGGATCAGAGCCATTCACGCGGGTGGGGCAAAGGATCCACTGTCCCGCGGCAATCAACTCTGAATCCGTGGGAATGCTTCCCAGACCAGCCGTCATCCATTTGGCCCCAGGAGCCACGCCAACCTGGTTGCTGCCGCCATCGTCTCCCACCATCGTGCCCATCGTGTGCGTGCCATGCCCCAACGGGTCAGTGGGCACGGCATACGTAAAGCTGGGATCGTACCAGTTGTAGTCGTGCGTGAATGTGCCATCCCCATTGTTACCCCGATATTTGCCGACCAGGGCATTGTGCGTATAGCGGGTGCCCGAGTCAATGCTAGAGACCACAATGCCCTGCCCCGTGTTGCCCGTAGGCCATACCAGGTTGGCCCGGATCTTTTGCACGCCCCATTCTACGGCTTCCGCCGTGTCGAGGTCCGGCGCCTGCGATACAGGCCAGATCATTTCCACCGGGTGATTGCCGCGCACATAAGCCACGTCAGACCGCGCCGCCAGCGCCTGCACCAAAGCCATGTCGGCCTCGTAGACGAAAACGCTGTTGTTAATCCAATAAGATTGGTAACGGACGCCTTGTTGGTCCAACCAGCGCAGCAGGTCTGCCTGGCTTTGAGCCGCCAGAGCCGTCAACGTATCGTGAACATTGTTCAGCCGCTCCACCCGATCGGTGATGGCTTCGGCAGCAGCCAGATCAGCATTGGCGGCCATTTTGACAAAGACATCTGTTTGCGGTTGGGCCGCCAGTTCGTCCAGAATGAAGCTGTCAATGTTGGCTTCATACCCTTTCAGGCTGGGATCAGCATCAGCAGGCGTCGCTAGGCTCGCCGCCATGCCGGCTACTAACAACACCGCCACAACCAGCCATATCCATCCTGGCTGTCTTGCTTTTTGCAGCATACGAAACTCCTTTTCTGTGAGAATAGTCGTCAGCGACCGGAAACTGGTCGCCGTTGGGCTTGAGGGAAGGCTGCCAAAACACAACCTCGCCTATATTATAGGGAACTTCGGGTCAAAAGAAAACGAGCGATCGCCGATCGCTGTGCAGCGCCGCTTGACGCGGCTATAGCCACCGCTATAATCAAACCTTTAGTCCGGTGGTGTACTCCTTTTGGGAAGCGGGTCGAACTTTTTTCTTCCCGCTGCCCCCTGACTTCATTTCCACACCTGTCCCCTATCCGGATAAAGTAAACAGTATGCTTGATCAAATTGCCAAAGTTGTCGCCCGTTATGAAGAAATCGAAGTCCACATGACCGACCCCGCGGTCATTGCCGACTATACCCGCCTCACCGATCTGGCCCAGGAGCGTTCCGAGATGGAACCGCTGGTGGCCGCCTATCGAGAGCACGCCGTCGTGCGCAAAGAAATCGGGGAGATCAAAGAACTGCTGGCTGTAGAAGAAGATGAAGATATGCAAGAGTTCTTCCACGAGGAATTAGAGCGGCTGGCACAGCGGCAGGACGGATTGGAAGCTACCATGCGGTCCCTGCTGGTTCCTCAAGACCGGCGCGATGAACGCAACGTCTTCATTGAAATCCGCGCTGGCGCGGGCGGCGACGAAGCGGGCATCTTTGCCGCTGACCTGCTGCGCATGTACACGCGCTACGCCGAAGCCCGCAACTGGAAAACGGAAATTATTGATGAAAACAGCACGGGCATCGGCGGCTACAAGGAAGTGATTCTGTCTGTCAAGGGCAAAGGGGCGTACTCCCGCTTCAAATTTGAGAGCGGCGTGCACCGCGTGCAGCGCGTGCCTGTGACCGAGTCGCAGGGGCGCATCCATACTAGCACGGCAACGGTGGCCGTTATGCCCGAAATTGACGATGTGGATATTACCATTGACGAGCGGGACCTGGACATCACCTCTACTTTCTCCTCCGGCCCTGGCGGCCAGCACATGCAGAAAAACGCTACGGCGGCCCGCGTCCTCCACATCCCCTCAGGCATCATGGTCAAAGTGCAAGCAGAGCGCAGCCTGACGCAAAATAAGCGGCTGGCTATTGCCATTATCCAGGCTCGCCTGCAAGAAGCCGCCGAAGAGGCGCAGCACGCCACTGTGGCCGCTGACCGCCGCGCTCAGGTGGGCACAGGCGACCGCAGCGAGAAGATTCGCACCTATAATTACCCGCAAAGCCGGGTAACAGACCACCGCATCGGCTATTCCAGCTACAATCTGGCAGCCGTGATGGACGGAGACCTGGATCAGTTTATTGACGCCATGACTGTCGCCGACGAAGCGACCAAGCTGGCAGCGCTGGAAAACAGGTAACAAACAATCAACGGAAAACAGGCAACGGAAAACAGACAACAAACAGGCAACGGAAAACAGACAACGGCCATGTCTTTCCTCGTTGTACCGCATACTTCGTAGGAGCAAATGATGAGCGAAGCCACGTACCAGACCCGCGGACTCTATTTTGAAGCGTTCGCCGTGGGGCAAACTTTCATGACCAGCGCGCGCACGATCACGGAAACGGATATTGTCAATTTTGCCGGCATGTCCGGCGACTACAACCCCATTCATACCGATGCCCACTTTGCTGCCCAGGGGGGCTTTGGGCAGCGGGTGGCCCACGGTCTGTTGACCATGTCTATCGCTACCGGGCTGGCTGTGCAGAGCGGCTTCATTGAAGGCACCGTCATCGCCTTCCGCGAAATCAGTGGCTGGAAATTTAGCCTGCCCGTCTTCATTGGCGACACCGTCCGCGCTCATCTGGAAATTGTAGAAACGAAAGCGATGCGGCGGCTCGGCGGTGGCGCTGTCACCTTAAAGGTAGACATCTTGAACCAGAAAGATGAGGTGGTGCAGCGCGGCAGTTGGGTAATGTTGATTAAAAGCGAGAGTAACAAGTAACAGGCAACAGAAAACGAAAAACAGGCAACGACTGTGCGCTTTGCCCTGACCGTTGCCCGTTACCTGTTATCTGTTGCCTGTTGAATGTTGGCATGGCATGAACGAAAAAGAAAGCCGTCCGCCTGATGATAACGGGGGCACAGGGCCCCGTGGCGATGCGCCCCGCGACAATGCGCCTCCGCCAAAGCGCAAGGAAGTCTCGCTGCTGGATTTAATGAATCAGGCCGCCAGGGATGAGGCGGAAGCGGTAGCAGCGGCAGCGGAATCTCCTCCTCCTCCTTCTCCTGCGCCGCCGCCGCTGGCCAGCCAGGATGAGACGACGGGGACTGTTGGCCCTATTCCGGCTCAGTTACCGCCGGCTGCGCCCCCGCCGCTGGTCGCCGGCGACCTGTCACCCACGCCGCGCCCGCCCCAGGAAGACGAAAACGCTACCCGCGTGCAGCCGCGAATAGCGTTTCCTGAGCATACGCAGCTAGATTTGCCGGCATCTCCCCCCGCCGACGCCGCCCCCACCATCATTGTCCGCCGTCAGGACAAACCACGGCACCGGCCTGGACAGGAACCAGACGCTCCCCCACCCACGCTCCCCGTCGCCGGTCAGCCGGGCACCCCTTCAGAACAGCCTACCCAACTACCATCTGGCCGGCCTGCCCCCCGCCCGGCAGCCGCCCCCCTCCCGCCACGGCGGACGCCGCAGCCACCGCAGACGCCAACAGCGCGGGTGATGGTTCCGACCAAAGAAAAACCGCCGGCTATCCCCAGACCCAAAACGCGCCGTCGTTGGGGGCAAACGCTGCTGCGCCTCCTGCTGGTTGGCCTGCTGCTGCTGTTTATAGGGGGTAGTTTGGGCGTTGTGGCCCTGGCCGCCGGCTACATTTCTATTGCCCGCCAGCTTCCCCCTGCCAGCGAACTGCGCGGCGCAGCCAGCACATTTGAAACGGCGCGCATTTATGATCGCGCCGGCAATTTACTGTATTCGTTAGCGGACCCCAATGCCGGCAATCGTACCTACGTCCCCATTGACCAGATTGCTCCCGACCTGATCAACGCCACGATCGCCACCGAAGACAGTCGCTTCTACACGAACCCTGGCTTCGACCTCATCGGCATCGCCCGCGCCGTCTGGCAGGCTACCCAGGAAGGCGCTTTAGTCTCCGGGGCCAGCACCATCACCCAACAGTTAGCCCGCGCCGTGCTGTTGGATGAAGAAGAACGCACCCAACGCACCTTCACCCGCAAAGTGAAGGAAATTGTCCTGGCGGCAGAACTGAACCGCACCTACAGCAAAAACGACATCCTGGAACTGTACCTGAACGAGATTAACTACGGCAATCGCGCCTACGGCATCGAAGCCGCTGCCCAGACGTATTTCAATAAATCCGCCGCTGACCTCTCTCTATCGGAAGCCTCGCTGTTAGCCGGACTGCCGCAAGCCCCCGCCTTATGGGATCCCTACACCGCGCCCGATAAAGCGCTGGGACGGCAGGCGGAAGTCTTGGGCCTGATGGTGAAAGACGGCTACATCAGCGCCGCCCAGGCGCAAGAGGCGCTCAATGCCTCCAACATCGTCGTTTACAACCTGACGCCGCCCAATGTCACCATTCAGCATCCTCATTTTACTTTCACCGTGCTGCAAGAATTGGAGCAAATGATTGGCTCACAAGCCATTTATCGCGGCGGGCTGCGCATCTTTACCACGCTGGACCCGCAAACGCAGCAACTTGCCGAAACCACCCTGGCCAACCATCGCGCTGACATCAACGCCGCCGGCGCGAACAATGCCGCCCTGGTCGCCATTGAGCCCCTTACAGGGGCGGTCATTGCGCTGGTGGGGAGTCTGGATTTCAACGATGAAGCTATCAGCGGCCAGGTAAACATGTCCCTGCAGCCGCGCCAGCCAGGCTCCAGCATCAAGCCATTGGTTTATCTGGCCGCTTTTGAACAGGGTTGGACCCCCGCCACCCTCATTTGGGACGTAGAAACACAGTTCCCCGACGGCGCTAACCCCCCTTATGTGCCCAAAAATTTCGACGACCAGTTTCACGGACCGGTGCGGATGCGATACGCTCTCGGCAATTCGTACAATATCCCGGCCATCAAGGCGCTGGAATTTGTGGGCGTCTGTCCTTTCATTACCCGGGCGCAGGCGTGGGGGCTGTCGCTACAAGATGATGGCTGCGACACAGTGGGGCAACCGCGCAACATAGGTCTGTCGCTGGCTGTTGGCGGCGGCGCAGTCAGCCCGCTGGAAATGGCTTCCGGCTTCAGTATCCTGGCCAATGGCGGTCGCCGCGTCCGTCCCTACACGATCACCCGTATTGAGAATCGCAGCGGTGATATTTTGTTCACGCCAACTCCGCCCGACGAGGCTGCCAGCCAGGTTGCCCGCCCCGAGCACGCTTATTTATTGACCAACATCTTGACGGACAACAGCGCCCGGCAGCAAGCTTTTGGCCAGAATAATCTGTTGGTGATTAGCGGGCAGGATGTGGCTGTGAAAACAGGCACATCAGGGTCTACCAGCCAGGACGTGCGCGACGGCTGGGCTATTGGCTATACGACTTCCATAGCGGTGGCTGTATGGACGGGGAACACGGACAACGAACCGGTGGGGACGGGGATGTCCGGCTATCGTATGGCTGCGCCGATCTGGCATGATTTTATGCAGGCGTATCTGGCAGGGAAAGAACGGCAGGCTTTTGTGATGCCTGCCGGCATTATCGAGGCTGAGATTTGCACGGACTCTGGCGTCACCCCTGGCACTGGCTGCCCTGGTCGCACCCGCGAACTATTTGCCCAGGATCAGCCGCCGTTGGATGCCAGCCACGACTTCCTGCAAAAAGTAATGGTTGACCTCTGGACCAATCAAATTGCCAACGAATATTGTTCTGAATCCGCGTTCGAGGCTAATTTCGTCTCGCTGCTGGTTAGCGGCGCAGGCAGCGTCATAGACCGCGAGCGCCGTTTGAGCCAGAACTGGATTGAAAACAGTAGCGCCGGCCGCAGTTGGGCCGCCAACCGCAGCCTGGCCATTCCCCTACGCCTGCCGCCCGCCACCGCCTGCGACCCCACTACACCCCGCCCCATCCTGTCAATTACCCAACCCAACCCTGACAGCGACGTTACGGGAGCTTTTGACATTGTAGGCACGGCCAAAGGCCCCCATATGACCGGCTACCGGTTGGAATACGGCCTCAGCCACGATCCCGGCGGCTGGGGAATGATTCAAGACTGGCGGCCCAGCCAGGTTGAAAATGGGCTGTTAGGGCGCTGGGATACCAACGAAATCCCTGGCGGCCCCATCTCCATCCGTCTGCTGGTGGCGGGGCCAGATAACCCGTATACGCCCGAAAACGACCCCGTCACTCTGGAAACCCGCATACGCTTACAACTGCTGGAGCCAACGGCTACCCCCACGTCCACGCCCACAGAAACCCCCACGCCGACTGCGACGCCCACCACGACAACTACGCCCACTCCCACGCTGACCGCCTCGCCCACACCAACGCCCACCGCCAGCAGCACGGCAGCGCCCACAGACACCCCCACGCTGCTGCCGACAGACACACCAGAAGCCCTTATTCCCACGGACACGCCGTCGCCAGAATCTCCCGCCGCCACAGAAACACCTACGCCAGAAGCAACAGGGGAAACAACGCCGTCACCATAAGCATTGAATGGAGGGTTTTATGAAAACCTGGTGGAAAAATCCAGGCCGACGCTTTGGTCTGCTCACATTGGGCCTGGCAGTCGTCATGATGATAGCCGTATGGCAGCAGAAGTGGCTGCCCCCTTTGCCGGCCTGGCTGGTGGGCATCACACTGGTGACATTTTTTACTTTCGGTTACGATAAAGCCATTGCCGAAACGCCGCGCACGCGCATCCCCGAAATTATTCTGCTGCTGCTCACGTTCATCGGCGGCACCATCGGCGCGCTCGGCGGCATGTTCCTCTTCCGCCACAAAACGGCCAAGCGCAGCTTTCAACTCAAATTCTGGCTCGTTGTCCTGCTCCAGGCCGGGCTCATCGCCGCCTATTTCGTCTGGCTCCGCCCCCAATTAGCCGCCAACTAAGGCCGCCGCTTCGCGCAGTAGTACGTGGTTGTCCAAAATTAATTTC
>CAZDSN010000067.1:0-11156 GCA_964507675.1 uncultured Ardenticatenaceae bacterium
ATATTGAACCAATCTCCAAAGTCAAAAGTTGTTGGCGAACGAACCCATAGGATGCCGGCAAGAAGGTGTTTAGATTACAGTTCAAGCTGCTGCATCACAGCCAGGATACGCGCCATATCTTCACTGTGCCCGCTGCGATGGACAATAGGCAGCGACTGCACCACCTGACCATCCTTGAGGAATATCACCCTGTCCGCATAGCTGGCGGCCCGCGGATCATGGGTAACCATCACAATGGTTTGCTGCATCTCCTGGCTGGAATGTCGCAACAGTTGCAAGATAGCCGCGCCTGAGCGGGAATCCAGGTTGCCTGTTGGTTCATCCGCCAGCACAATCTCCGGGTCATTGACAAAAGCGCGGGCAATGGCCACCCGCTGCTGCTGCCCGCCGCTCATCTGGTCTGGCCGGTGTCCGCCCCGGTCTGCCAGCCCCACCATCTCCAACAAGCCGTGAATTTTAGCCCGGTGCGCGCTCAAATTCTGCCCATCAATGAGCAGGGGTAGGGCCACATTTTCTTCGGCTGTCAACGTGGGCAGCAGATTGTAAAACTGGAAAATGAAGCCAACCTTGCGCCGGCGGATCAACGTGACGTGGTTATCGGATTGGCGAGATAGCTCGTTGCCGGCCAACACAATGCTGCCTGCCGTCGGCTCATCCAGCCCCCCTAACAGGTGCAGCAAGGTGCTCTTGCCGGAGCCAGATGGTCCCATCACGGCCACAAACTCACCCTTTGTCACCTCCAGGCTGATATCATCCAGGGCCCGTACCGTCACCGAACCCATTTGATAAAACTTAGATACATTCTTTGCTTCTAATACAGGCATCATCTTCTTCCGCCAGACCTATTTTTTTATCCGTCGTGGGCGTTATTCCCGCCTGCGGCCGGGGTGACGCCCATTTGGCTGGGGAATGTTGGCCGCATACGCGCCCAGAATTGCCCACAGCCGGTAACTGCGGTGGAGAAACCATCACAAACTCGTTTCTTTTTCCCCAAATAATGGGAACGTACCAGGCAGCTAATGAATTATAACAAAAAAAGATGAATCGTGACTCTTTTCACAAACCCAAAAGGCCACAGGCGCGCCGGCTCTCATGGAGAGATCAGACTACAAGAGTCTGGCAGACTTTTGCACTCCCCCCACCCGCCAAAAAAACCGAATTCAAATTGACAAAGCACAAGCCGGCGGCTATAATTCTTGGGTTCCACTCTTTACCAGGGGCGTTTTACAAATGCAATAACGCAGGTTTGGATTGGAAGGGTAGCACGAGACCGTCGCAAGTAACTGGCCTGGGATTGTTGTTTTCGTTAGCGAACATTAAAGTAACCTTGATTGTCACGATACCGTAAGCAAAATCTTCAAAAAAGTTACAGGATGAGACAGGCTCGGTGGTATGCTCTGAAAATACGCCGGGCTTTTTTGTTCGGCAATCACGCATGATAAGGAAATATATCCATAAATGGATAACGAAGGTTTTGATTACTCTGAAGTCGATATGAATCAGCTCTTAGAAGAGCATGATTATGACATGCCCAATGAAGGCGACATTCGCACGGGCGTCATTGTCAGCATGACACCGCAAGGCATTATTATTGACCTGGGTCTCAAACGAGACGGCCTGGTTCCCCCCGCTGAAGCGAACAAACTTAGCGACGAAATCAAGGAAAAGCTAAAGGTGAACGAGGAAGTGCTTGTCTATATTGAAAGCACCCATGAACCGGACACTTTGCTCGTCTCCATTCAAAAAGCGCTGCTCCTGCAAGACTGGGTGCGGGCCGAGGAGTTGATGCACAGCGGCCAGATCCTGGAGGTAGAGGTCTCGCAGTTTAACCGCGGCGGGGCCATCGTCCCTTTTGGGAACTTGCGCGGCTTCATCCCCACCTCCCATTTAACCGATTTTAGTCGCAATATGAGCGATAAGGTGCGGCAGCAGCGGGTCACCAAACTGCGCGGCGAAAAGATTCCGGTCAAAATCATCGAAGTGGATCGGGAACGCAGCCGGCTGGTGATGTCTCAAAGAGACGCCCAAAAAGAGTGGGCTGAGGCCCGCCGGCAGGAGCTACTGCAAAAGTTAAGCGTAGGTGACATCGTCACCGGTCGGGTCACCGGGATGCGCGACTTTGGGGCTTTTGTGGACATTGGCGGCGCTGACGGTTTGATTCATATTTCCGAACTGGCCTGGCACCGGGTCAAACATCCGCGGGATGTGGTGAAGGTCGGCGATGAAATCGAGGTGTATATCCTCAAGTTGGAAGAGCAATCGCAGCGCATCGCCCTCAGCCGGCGGCGGGCTGTTCCCAGTCCCTGGTCGCTGGCGGTAGATAAGTATGCGACGGGGCAGTTGGTTGAAGGAACGGTCACGCGGCTGGTGGATTACGGCGCGTTTGTGCAGTTGGAACCCGGCATTGAGGGATTGCTGCACATCTCGCAGCTTTCCACGGCCAACGTGGGGCATCCCCGTGAGGTCGTGCGCGAAGGGGAAGTACATTTGCTGCGGGTGGTTAGTCTCAGCCCGGAAAAGCAGCGCATTGGCTTGAGCCTGAAAGCCGTCACCACCAGCGAGCAAATGGAATGGATGGCTCGCAAGAACGCCGCCGCGCAGGTGGAAGCTTCAGCCAAAAGCAAAGCCGTTAAAGCGGCTGTGGAAACGGAAACCGCTGTGGAAGCGGAAGCATCTGTTGAAATGGAAGCAGCCGTTGAAATGGAAGATGCTGTTGAAATGGAAGATGCTGTTGAAATGGAAGCCGCCGCGGCGCCTGAAGAAGCGGAGGCGGCAGCGGAAATGGCAGAAATGCCCTCAATGGATGATTTTGAGGATGCCGGCAGCACCGAAGAAGAGTAAACCTGCCGGATGCTGTCTACCATAAACGACAGCAGCGGAATGGAAGGAGGTGAGAAGAGATGGCCCACGTAAAATTAATGCCTAACGAAACGGATGAAAGCCTGCTCAAGCGTTTTCGGAAGAAGGTCGCCAAGTCTGGCTCCATGAGCGTTATTCGCCGCAAGCGCTGGCACGTTTCCCGCAGCGAACTGCGCCGCATTCAAAAGAAAAAGGCTGTGCGCCGCTTGCGCCGGCGTCAGACCTACCACACCACATAAGCAATCGTCCAGGAATAATTTTCCGCATGAGAAGTTCAATTTCTGCATAGAAGTTGAACTTCTAAAAACAACCGCCGCTGGAGGCATATGGCTAAAAAAGAAGATAAGTTGCAAGTCGAGGGCACGGTGGTTGAAGCCTTACCCAATACCCAGTTCATGGTAGAACTGGACAATGGGCATCAGGTTTTAGCGTACCTGTCCGGCAAAATGCGCCGTTACTATATCCGAATTTTGGTGGGAGACCGTGTCCGCGTTGAAATGACCCCCTACGACCTGGAGCGAGGCCGTATTACCTACCGCTACCGCAGCAACAGCGCCAGTTTCGTACCCACAGCCACCAAAAGCTGAACGTCCACGCCAGATGCGCGCACTTCAAAGCGCACACCTACAAGCCAAGCAACTCGTGTAAAATAGTCTCACGCGCCGGCGCGGAGATGCCCCCAAAGGGTAAATAAATTGCCAGTTTGTCTCTGGTAAATCGGACATTCCTGTCCGATTGCCCCCACCAGGATGCTGGCGCTACGCCTGCCGTGGCTGCACAATTAAAGCCACCCAATCGCGGGTCGTGTAAGTCTGCTCAATTTTCCCCCCACTTTCCGTCACAGCCGCGGCTACCCCCGCCGCCTGTTCCTCAATAATGCCGCTCAGAATAAGCCGTCCGCCCGGGGCCACGTAAGCCATTAACTGCTGCTGGCGCAGCATGGCCTCAATGACTGGGGCCAGGATGTTGACCACCACCAGGTTCCACGTCGAGCGGGGGACGTCGCCCAAACTGCCGGCAGCCACCATTACCGATGACGCCACCTTATTCAGAGCCACGTTGTCGCCCGCTGCCTGCACCGCCAGATTATCCGTATCCACCGCATACACCTGGGCTGCGCCCAGTCTGGCCGCCGCTACCGCCAGAATGCCCGACCCCGTACCCACGTCAAGCACCGTCGCGCCAGGGGTAACCAACTGTTCCAGCGCCTGCAAACACATTTGCGTGGTGGGGTGTAAACCCGTGCCAAAAGCCATGCCGGGATCAAGCGTGAGCACAATGTCTTCTGGCTGCACCGGCTCAGCCGGCTGCCAGCTTGGTTGAATCCACAGGCGTTGGCCTATGCGAAATGGCTGGTAATGCACCTTCCAGGCGTTGGCCCAATCCTGTTCCATCAGGGTATGAAAAGTGGGAGCCGGAATGGGGTACAGTCTCCCCAAAAAGTAGACGGCTTCTTCAATGCGCTGGCGCGCCGCTGCCGCCTGGTCATCGTCGGGAATGTAAATCTTTACGGCGACGGCCGGTTCCAGCGCATAAGGGTCCGGGCTGCTGGCGTCGCCCAACTGCACCAGGGCCACGCTCTGGTCATAGGCATAGGGACGCAGCGCCTCAGCGACTGCTTCGGCTGCCTCGCCATCGGTGACCACGCTGACCTCTATCCAGTTCATAGGCCAAACACGTCGCCCAGGGCGTTCTTCAATTGGTTCAAAATACCACGTTCGCGTTGGGGGATAACTTCCTTGCCCAGGGTGCGCGCCAGCTCCTCAAAAAGCTCTTTCTGTCTCTCCGTCAGATGTCGCGGAATGGCTACCTGGGCAATAATATGCTGGTCGCCGCGGTCAGTGCGTCCGTCCCGGCGCAGATGGGGCACGCCGCGCCCCCGCAAACGGAAAACGGTGCCGGATTGGGTGCCCGGCGGAATGGTCAATTTTTCCTGACCATCAATGGTGGGAACCACAATCTCGTCGCCCAGGGCCGCTTGAGCCACGTTAATCTCCATATCGAGCAGGATGTCAGAGCCGCGCCGTTCAAAAAACTCGTGCTTCAGCACCTGGATAACGATGTAGAGATGACCGGGGGGGCCGCCATAGACGCCAGGCGCGCCTTCGTTGTTGAGCCGAATCTGGTTATCGCTGTCTACGCCGGCAGGCACGCGCACCACACGCTTGACGGTGCGCTGTACTTCCTTTCGCCCCTGGCAAACTGAGCAAGGACGGGGGATGATTTCGCCATTGCCCTGGCATTCGGGGCAGGTGGTGACGTTGACAAAGAAACCCCGCTCGCGCCGGATCTCGCCCGTGCCATTGCACGTGGGGCAGGTTTGTGGCTGGCTGCCGGGTTCAGCGCCACTGCCGGCACAATGCGGACAGCCTTCGGGACGGCGAAACTCAATCTCTTTCTCGACTCCATGAACCGCCTCATCAAAGGACAGCACCAAATCGTACCGGACATCTCCTCCCCGACGCGGGCCACGGCGGCGGCGGCGCGTGCCGCCAAAGCCACCCATGAACTGCTCCACAAAGTCGAAAACGTCGTCAAATCCGGTGAAATCTTGAAAGCCGGCGCCGCCACCCTGCACGCCCGTGTGCCCAAAACGATCATAAGCGGACCGCTTGTCAGGGTCGGACAGGATTTCGTAGGCTTCATTGATTTCCTTGAAAGCGGCATCCGCCCCTTCGTCTTTGTTGACGTCCGGGTGATACTGCATAGCCAGTTTGCGGTAGGCTTTCTTGAGATCGTCTTTGCCGGCATTTCGCGGAACGCCCAGCACATCGTAATAATCGCGTTTTGTACTCATGAATTAAATGCCGGCTACCGTAGGGGCGGGTTTGAAACCCGCCCCTACCTGTTTTAATTGGTGAACTCCCCTTCAATCACATCTTCGTCGCGCCCGGCGGAACCATCCGCGCTGCCGGCAGCCTGATCCCCGTCTGGCTGCTGGTACATGCTCATGCCAATCTGCTGCAAGGCCGCTTGCAACTTGTCCGTCTGGCTCTTCACCGCGTCCAAGTTGCCGCTCTCCCGCGCTGCTTTCACCGCATCCATCGCCGATTGCAGGGACTGCTTCTGGCCGGCGCTGATTTTCTCCTCATTCTCTTTGAGGAACTTTTCGGCGCTGTAGACCAGGTTTTCCGCCTGGTTCATCGTTTCCACCGTGGTTTTCCGCTCGGCGTCTTCTGAGGCGTGCTGCTCGGCATCTTTCACCATGCGTTCGATCTCCCGCTCATCCAGACCGCTGGAAGGCAAAATCTGCATGGACTGCTGCCGGCTGGTCGCCTTATCTTTGGCGCTGACATTCAAGATACCGTCGGCGTTGATGTCAAAGGTGACCTCAATCTGCGGGATGCCGCGCGGCGCAGGCGGCAAACCGTCCAGAATAAAGCGTCCCAGGCTCTTGTTATCGTTAGCCATGGGGCGTTCCCCCTGCACTACGTGAATCTCAACCTGCGTCTGGCTGTCAGCCGCCGTGGAGAAGACCTGACTTTTCTTGGTGGGGATGGTGGTGTTGCGTTCAATCAGCGGCGTCGCCACTGCGCCCAACGTCTCAATGCTCAGGGTCAACGGCGTCACGTCCAGCAGCAGCACGTCTTTGACGTCGCCGCCCAACACACCCGCCTGGATGGCCGCGCCAATGCCCACCACTTCATCGGGGTTGACGCCTTTGTGGGGTTCCCGACCAAAGAATTTGCGCACGGCTTCTTGAATAGCCGGCATGCGCGTCATCCCCCCCACCAGCACCACGTCATGAATATCCGCAGCGGTCAGGCCGGCATCTTTTAAGGCGCGGCGGCAAGGATCAATCGAACGCTGCATCAGGTCTTCCGTCAACTGCTCCAGTTTGGCCCGCGTTAAGGTCAGATTGAGATGCTTGGGGCCGGCAGCGTCAGCCGTAATATAAGGCAGGTTGATCTCCGTCTGCATCGTCGTAGACAGTTCAATCTTTGCCTTTTCTACGGCCTCGCGCAGCCGCTGCAAAGCCTGCCGATCCTGGCGCAGGTCAATGCCCTGATCCATTTTGAACAGGTCCGCCGCCCAATCAATAATACGCAAATCGAAGTCGTCGCCGCCCAGGAAGGTATCCCCATTGGTGGATTTGACCTCAAAGACGCCGTCGCCCACTTCCAAAATAGAAATGTCAAACGTGCCGCCGCCCAGGTCATACACGGCGATAGTTTGTTCCTTGCTGCTGCCCAGACCATAAGCCAGCGCGGAGGCTGTCGGCTCATTGACTATGCGAAGCACTTCCAGACCAGCAATCCGGCCTGCATCTTTTGTCGCCTGCCGCTGGCTGTCGTTGAAATAGGCCGGCACAGTGATCACCGCCTGCGTCACCGGCTGCCCCAGGTAAGCCTCCGCATCCGCCTTGATTTTTTGGAGAATCATGGCCGAGATTTCTGGCGGCGAATATTCGCGGTCATTCATGGCCACGCGCAAGTCCCCATTGGGAGCGCGGCGCACGTCATAAGGCACGTATTCTCGTGCTCGTTTTACTTCGGGATCGTCATATTTGCGCCCCATAAAACGCTTCACGGAAAAGATAGTATTGTGCGGGTTAACAACCGCCTGCCGCTTGGCCACCTGCCCCACCAGGCGCTCGCCCGTCTTGGCGTTGACCGCGACGATGGAAGGGAAAAGGCGGCTGCCTTCGGCGCTGGGGATGACGGTTGGTTCGCCGCCTTCCATGACGGCGGCAACTGAGTTTGTTGTTCCAAGATCGATACCAATTATTTTGCCCATTTTCTTCTCTGCCTTGCTCCTGAATTCTGCCTTGTCTATGCGGTTACTAACTACACTGTTGCGTAAATTTGTTCCGCTTTCCAGAACCGGCTAAAGCGTCCGCTCCGGAGTGGAGGCTATAGCGGGTTCACGGAACGTACTTGTGCAATCCTGTACTAACTCACCACGGCCACCAGGGCGGGGCGGATCACCCGCTCGCCATGCCTGTAGCCTGTTTGCAATTCCTGGGCCACCATGCCGCTGTCATAGTCGGCAGAATCTATCTGCATCACAGCTTCATGCAAGTTCGGATCAAATGGCTGGCCCACAGCCTTGATAGGTTCAATGTTCATGCCTTCTAAAATGCCGTAGAATTTGCGCTGCACCAGTTCAATGCCGGCATACCAGCTATCCTGCGTCACCCCTGCCGGCACTGTAGACATGGCCCGGTCAAAATCATCCAGCACCGGCAGCAGCTTCTTGATCACATCTACCAGCGCATTGTTATACGCATCTATCTGCTGCCGGTCCATGCGCTTGCGGGCATTGGCAAACTCCGCCCGCACCCGCAGCCAGCTATCCCGATATTCGGCCGCTTCCGCCTGCACCTGCGCCAACTGTTCTTCCAGCGACAACGTCGCCTCTGCCGCGGCTGCGCCCGCCACAGCGGCTTCTACCCCATTCTCTTGTTCCTCAACTACAGCTTCATTTTCCATATCCATTCCTGTTTCACCGTCCTACCGCTGCTAACTATCCTGCCAAAGGCCACAGTTTGAGAAACCCCTCTCCCCACTCACTGTGGCGGGGGACTCGACAACTTTGCGTCCCTTGTGTCCTTCGCGGTTAGTCGCCGTCGCCATCTATAATCAGTTCGGTCACATTCCCCGCTTCCGGGCGCGGCTTCTCCACGTAATAATCGTTCAATAGACCGCTCATCAAACCCGCCACATAGCGCACAGCGGAAATATTACGGCTGTACGACATGCGCGTCGGCCCCAACACGGCCAGCGCCCCTGTCAACTCATCAGCCACCCCGTAATGGGACAAAATGATGGTGCAATCCTTTAACTCTTCCCAGCGACCTTCGCCGCCAATCACCACCTGCACCCCAGAAGTGCCCGGCTTGAGCGTGTCCGATAACAGCGAAGCCAGAAAAGTGCGCTCTTCCAGCACCCGTACCGCCTGCCGCGTCCCTTCATCGTCCAGGATGTTCAGCAGGCCATCCCGGTACACCTCGCTGATCTCGTGTGAATCCGCTCGCTTCAAAATACTCAAGAGCAGGCTGACAACGTCCCGTTCCAGGGCATCTTCCAAAACGCTTTGGCGGGCGGAAATGTCGTCAAACGACATACCTTCAAACAACTGATTGATGCGCGTGGCCGCCGTGCTGAGGCGATTCTGCGACAGCGGCTCAGCCAGCGTCAACATCTGTTGTTTGACTTCTCCGCCAAACAGCACCAGGATCATCAACACCAGCCGCCCCTGCGTCGAAATAAGCTGGACGTGCTTGAAGCGGTTCAACGCCGGACGCGGCGACGTGACAAAGCTGGCCCCATGAGATGTGCGCGCCAAAATAGCCGCCGCCAGCCGGATCCACTGCTCCAGGTCCAGCCGCGCCTGGTGAAACTGATGCCGGATCATGGACCTTTCGTGCGACGGCAGTTCAAACTCACCCAACAACCGCTGCACAAAATAGCGATACCCCTTCTCCGTGGGAATGCGCCCCGCCGACGTGTGCAGTTGTGTCAAAAAGCCCAAACTATCCAACACAGCCATTTCATTGCGCACCGTGGCCGGGCTTACATCCAATCCATAATGTTCCACCAGCGTGCGCGAACCGACAGGCATGCCTGTTTCAATATATGTGCGCGTAATCAGCGCCAATACCTGCTGCTGTCGTTCCGTTAATGACTGCGTCATAGCTGCGTTACTGGAGAAACCATGTTTCTTGATATCCGAAAGGTTTTTTAGCACTCACCAGTGGCGAGTGCTAAAAATGCCAGTCATTATGTTATCATGCCCAAAAACATGCGTCAAATAAAAATTGTGTTAGATCAGACGGAAGCAGCCCCGCCCCGTCCAGGCTGTAGAACAATGGCTCTTCGGGATTTCGTGGGACGCCTGGCACATTTGGGAGGGGCGAATACCCTCCCCCTGCCGGGAGAGGCCAGGGTGAGGGTTACGCTCCCTCTCGCGAAACAATACGTTTCCACGCATGGCCGGCAAAGAGAACAACCGCGCTGGCTTCGGCCACTCGCCCGGCCAACAAAACCCAGCGCCCGCCGCCGAACGTTGTCCCCGCTACCACCAGCCAGATGCCCAGGTTAAGCAGCACAAAAGCGATCTGGGCATAACCCTCTTTAGGCCGCGATGGTTTTTGCCAGTAACGGGGCAAAATCCAGAAAGCAACCCCCATCGTCAATTGCAAAATCCAGCCCACCAACAAGAACTCAATGTGTGCCGGCAGCCACCCCCACAAAACCGGATGCAGCGGCAGTCCCTTGTGCGTTAACAGCAGCGCCCCGACGGTGAACCCCAACAAGAGATAAATAAAAGCGGCGCGAATAATCCATTGGCTGAAACGTGGCATCCCCTACTCCCCGCGATACTTCTCTTTGATCCGCGGCCAGGCCAGCGTCACAAAAACGACGGCGGCCAACCATTGCAATAGCGCCGACGCCGCCAACAGCCAGCCAAATCCGGCTGCCGGCATCGTGCTGGTCAAAGGTTCACCCACCACCCGCAGCAGCAGCCCGACGTTCAATAAGATGTAGCTGGTCCAACCCAGCCGCACATTGCCCCGCGGCTGGCTGCGGGTGATGATAGGAAACATCCAGTAAATCACGCCAAAGATCATTTGCGTCACCCACCCCACCAGGAAAAGATGAAAATAAGCCGGGTTCATGGCGCGTATGAAAAACGGCAGATTGACGGTATTCGGCAGCGCCAGAATCACCGCCAGCAGCAAAGCCGCCGCCAGGTAGACGAATGCCGATCGGATATACCAACGTGTCAACCGGGGCATAATGGTTTCCCTTTTATCCTCATTTCTGGCGGTTACGCCTGGCGACCACGCCCGTCACCAGCAAAAACAACAATATTGCTGCCTCATTCAACAGTCCTCCCCAGCGTCGCACTGGCATATTCAACCCCAAATCGCCCGCCACCCGTAGCAGCAGCGATAGATGCAGCAGCCCTAGATGCAGGTAAAAGAGCGGCGTATAGGGTATCTGTATGCCCATGATAGCCGGAATAATGAGGGGCGCGTGGCCAAAAATCATGGAAAACACAAACCCGACAAAAATAGTGTGCAGCATAGCGTCGTACACCGGCCCGGCAACATCATTCGCGCCCGCCGCCAGCCAGAACAGGCCGCTCAGCAGCAGCCAGACGTACCCCGGCAGCAGGCAGGCGGCAATGTAGCGGGTCAAGCCCTTCTGGCGGATGGTGCGCCGGGCGATGTCGTAGCGCAGCAGCCAGCCGCCCAGGGCCACCAGCCCCGCGCCGGTTAGCCGCAGTCCGGCGTCAAAAGCCACCAGCGACAGCAGCAGCCCGGCCAGAAAAAGGAGGGTGATCCCCAC
>CAZDSN010000068.1:0-11152 GCA_964507675.1 uncultured Ardenticatenaceae bacterium
TACAACATTGGCGAGCAGTCGGGCATCAAACCGCTACGCATGATCCCGCGTCTCTCCTGGCTGCTGTGGAAGTTGTTCCTGTTTCGGATGAAGGAAAAATACGTCATCCGCGATTTCCATCCCCTCTTATTTTTTTATACCATCGGCGGGATACTTCTCCCTGGCGGTGTCCTGCTTGGCGTTTACCTGGTGATAAAGCGCCTATTAGTTGGCCCCGTGGCCGGCACCAGCGCCCTCTTTGCCGCTTTCCTGGCTATTATGGGCCTGCAATTTATCCTGTTCGCCATGTGGTTCGATATGGATTACAACAAAGGGTTACGGTGAAGCGTGCGCGACTTCACCCTGGATATGTACAGGCGGCTGTGTGTCGCCATTCGGGAACTGGCGTGCCCAGTGTGGACCATCCGCGATTATCTACAGCAGGATCAGCCAGATGGATTGGCAGTCGTGCTGCGACACGACGTCGATCGCGACCTGAACAGTGCGCTGCGGTTGGCGGCCCTGGAAGCTGAGCATGGTCTGTCTGCCACCTATTATTTTCGTACCACACCGGCTGTGTTCCAACCGGAGGCCATTCAGCGGGTGGAGCGACTCAACCATGAGGTGGGTTATCATTACGAAGTGTTGAGCAAAACGCGCGGCGACCGGCAGCGGGCAGCAGCGCTTTTTCAGCGCGAATTAAACGCTTTTCGCCAGATTGCATCAGTGGATACCATCAGTATGCATGGCAGCCCGCTGCTGCCCTGGCATAATCTGGACTTGTGGCAAACGCTGGATTGGAGTGACTATGATCTGTTGGGCGAAGCGTTCTTAAGCGTGGATTACAGGCGCGTCTACTATTTCACGGATACGGGGCGCAGTTGGAATGCGGATCGCTTTAACATTCGGGATCGGACAGCGGCGCGTCGTCCTGCAGTTGTTGTTCACACCACCCCTGATCTGATTGCCTTCCTGTGCGGCCGTCCTGATGCGCCCGTTTTCATCAATGCGCACCCCAATCGCTGGACGCATACCCCTCTGGCCTGGACTGTCAGCGCCGCTGCCGACTGGGGCAGCAATTACGCGAAATGGTTTCTATCTCGTTTCTATTGTTGATGATCTATCCCTGGCTTTGGATTGATGCCTGAACGCATTGTTTTTATCCTTTCCACAGCGCGCACAGGCACGAAGAGTCTGGCAGAAGGGCTGGCGGGGGGCGATGTATGCAGTCCTCATCAACCACCTTACTCCCGCCCGTTGACCATTGCCGGCAACTTCTATCTAAATGGCTGGCTGCCGCAACCGGTACTAACGGCGTTGGTAAGGCGCTGGCGGGAGCCGCAAATCCGGCAGGCGGCCTGTCGCTATTATGTACAAGTGTTTTCGCTCGATTATATGCCGGCATTTATTCTCAGCCAGCGCTTGCCCCACGTGCACATCATCCACCTCATCCGCGACCCACGTACCTGGGTTCCCTCTTATCTGAACTGGATGCACACCCGCTGGCAGAGCGCCGTGGCCAACAAACTGATCGTTGGCTGGCATCCTTCTGGCTTTTGGACCGGCGAGATTCCCCTGGCGCAATGGTTGAAAATGGATGCCTTCCAGCGTACTTGCTGGCATTGGACATACAAGAACCGGCTGCTGGAAACGCTGTTCGCCAATTATCCCGCCTATCAACAGGTGCATTTTGAGGCGTTATTTGGCTCCGAAGGCGCGCGCATGTTACAGTCCATGTTGGAAAAGGCCGGCATTCCCTACCAGGAGCGGTATGCCGGCATTCTGCGCCACCCGCAAAACCAGAGCCGCCGCGATTACTTCCCCACCTGGCCTGACCTGCCCGCCTATCGCCAGCAGCAGCTTTTGTCTCAATGCGGCGACTTGATGCGACAGTACGGCTATCTGGACCAAAAAACGAGCCGATTGACGCCCGCCTGACTATCCGGCTCAAAAACTATCCATGCGTATTGCTATCCTGACTACCTCCTTCCCGCTCTATGAAGGCATTGCCGTGGGTATTCACGTCATGGAACAGGCGCGCCACCTGGTCAAATTGGGACAGGAAGTAACTGTGCTGGCTCCGCACCATCAAGGGGCGCGGGCAGCAGAGACGATAGATGGCGTTGGCGTGCGCCGTTTTCGCTACATGTGGCCGGAACGGGCGCAGACGTTGTGCTATGGCGCCGGCATCCCCACCAACCTGCGCCGCAGTTGGTGGGCGCGGCTGCAGCTTCCCTTCCTGGTAGCCGCCTTTTTCCTGGCTGGTTTGCGTTATGCGCGTGACAGCGACGTGATTCAGGCCAACTGGTCTATTGCCGGGTTTGCCGGCATTCTCCTGGGCAAAATCCTGCGCAAACCCGTTGTCCTGGTCATGTATGGGGCGGAAATCTTTGTGCTGGGCCGCCATCCCCTGCTCAAATTCATTCTGGGCCAGGCCGATCACGTCATCGCTATCAGCCAGTACACCCTGGAAAAGACCCTGGCGGTGCAGCAGCCGAAAGCGTACTCCCTCATTTCGCCGGGATTGGATATCCATCGTTTCCAACCGGCCGCCGATACGGCTGCCGTTCGGGATTATCTGACCGCTCGCGGCGTCAATTTTTCTCGCCCATTGGTCATGGCCTTGGGCAAGTTCATTGAACGCAAAGGCTTTTCCACCTTAATTACGGCCATTGCCTGGTTGCAGGCTGACTACCCGGTGCAGTTGATGATCGGCGGGCGCGGCCCCTTGAAAGATGCCTTGCAGCAGCAGGCCGCCGACCTGGGTATTGCCGATAAGGTCTTTTTCCTCGACTACATTCCTGACGCAGAAATGCCGGCCTATTATACCCTGGCGGACGTGTTTGTTTCGCCTTCGGTGGTAGACAGCCAGGGCGACACGGAGGGGTTAGGCATGGTGCTGTTGGAAGCGAACGCCTGCGAGACCCCCTGCGTGGCCTCAGCTACCGGCGGTATCGTGGACATCATTGTAGATGGTCTGAACGGCTACCTGGCCCGGCCCGCCGATGCGGGCGACCTGGCGGCGCAAATCAAGCGGCTGCTGGACGACCCGGAACAGCGGCAGCGGATGGGGCAGCAAGGGCGGCAGCGGGTCATTGACCATTTCGCCTGGGAAATAAAGGCGCGTCAGCTTCTGGCGGTGTACGAAGCGGTGACTGCGTGATTGAGAAGCCGGTTATCCTCATCACCTCCCTGGGGCGCACAGGCACGCAGTTTTTTTGCCACCTGTTCGCCCATCTTTTGCCCACGGCCACGGCGCTGCATGAGCCAGACGTGTGGAATATCATGCAGTATCGGGGAGCGACAGAGCGGCTGCGGCATATACAGCAGCAACTGCAAGAATCGGGCGTGTGGAACATGACCGTGGGCAAAGCTACCGGGGGGTGGGGACTTGCCCATCTGGCGGATGCGCGTGTGTGCCGGCAGATCTCATATGCCGAAGCTGTCCGCCAAATGCGGCAGCAGCGGGCGCGTTTCGTCGCTTCCCGCCCGGGGCCGGTCTACGTTGAAGCCAACGTGGCTTATTATGGTCTGGTGGACGTGGCCGCGGATGTATTCGCGCGGCATCGCCTGATTTATGTGGTGCGAGATGGACGAGAGTGGGTGCGGTCGCACATGAATTGGGGCGAGTTATATGGTCAGCGCGGCTGGCGTGGGCGGCTGGCGCGCCAATGGCCGACTGCCCCTGAACTACCAGATGACCCTTACGCGGCACAGTGGTCGCAAATGGCGCGCTTTGAGCGAGTGTGCTGGGCCTGGAGTCGTCTCAATGCGTATGCCCTGCAAACATTGGCGGCCAATCCCTGCGCTCGCCTGTTCCGCTTCGAGGAGATTTTCCAACATCCGGCCCGTTACGATCATCTGGCCGCGCTGATGGCTTTCGCCCTGGATATGCCCGGCGCGCCTGCCGCCGCCGCGGATATGGCCGGGTGGTTGGAGCGGCCCGTTCACGCCAGCCAGGGTATATTTCCCGCCTGGCCTGATTGGTCGCCGCAACAGCAGGCGCAGTTCCAGGCAATTTGCGGCCCCTTGATGGCTCAATTGGGCTATGAAGACAGCGAGATATAATGTGACGCGATTCCGGCGAGCCATTCCCTATCTGATTTTGTTGGCGGCCCTGGTTATCTTTGGCGTCTATCTTTACGCCAACGCGGAGCGGTACCGATCTTTACTAGACCTGTCTCTGGCGCCTGTGGGCTGGCTGCTGCTGCTGTCCCTGCTCTTCTGGGGCGTTAACGGCTTAATCAACACCCTCTTTTATCGCGGTCTGGACACACCGGTAACGCTGCACGAAGGGTTGGGACTGGCGGCGGTGAATACACTGGCGAATCAACTGCCGTTTGCCGGCGGGTTGGTGGCTAAGGGCGTCTACCTGAAGCAGCGTTATCGTCTGACCTACTCTCGCTATCTCAGCGCCACGGCTGCCCTGTACGTCTGTTTCGTGGCTGCCAATGGCGTATTGGGTCTGGTGGTGCTGGCGTATGGGCAGTGGCGCGGCATGGATATGCCTGCCGTGCTCTGGCTGGGTTTCGGCCTGATGGCGGCGGCGCTGGCCGCGCTCTGGCTGCCGCTTCAGCCTGGCTGGATTCCTGGGCGCTGGCAGCGGCGCGCGGCGCAGTTGGCCGCAGGCTGGCAGATTCTGGGGCAGAACTGGCTGCTCGTGCTGCAACTGACCGCGCTGCAAATGGCGCTGACGGCGCTGTTTGCGGCGCGTTTCTGGTTGGCCTTCCATATGTTGTCACAGTCTGTTTCCTTTGCCGACTGTCTTTTGTTCGCCGCGGCCACGGTCCTCAGCCGCCTGGTGAGCCTGGCTCCGGGCGGCCTGGGTGTGCGCGAAGGGATTGTAGGGGCCATGGCCGCAGCCCTGGGCTTTGACGTTGGCGTCAGCGTCGTCGCTGTTGGGTTGGAGCGGCTCGTTTCCACGCTGGTGGTGATTGTGGTTGGCGTCATCTACAGTTACGTGCTGGGCCGGGCGGCGGCAGTGGCGCAGCCGGACAGAGAGGCGAAGACGTGAAAGAGAAACGGTGGCTGTGGGGCATCCTGCTGCTGGCGGCGGCGCTGCGGATTGGGTTGGCGCTGGCCGTGCCCGACAGCTTCGGCATGCGGGCGGATGCAGAGGAGTACATTGGCGTGGCGCGGAACTGGCTGCAAACGGGGGTGTTTGGCGAAGATGCCGGCATTCCCTACGCCGTTATCCCCCCCGCTTATCCCGCCTTCCTGGCTGCTATTTTTGCGGTAACTGGCAGCAGCCTGCTGGCCGTGCGCCTGGTTCAGGCTGTTTTGGGCGTGGCCGTGGTCTGGCTGGTATACGCTACAGCCCGCCAGCTTTTTTCGCCGCGGGTGGGGCTGTGGGCGGCGGGGCTGGCGGCTGTCTATCCGCCGCTGGCGTTGTATGTCACCTTCTACCTGACAGAGACGCTGTACACTTTTTGGGCGCTGCTCTTTATCTATGGTTTCGTCCGCTGGCAGGCTGCGCCGCAAACCCGCTACGCGGTCGTGAGCGCAGTGGGGTTTGCGTTGGCGCTGCTGACGCGAGAAACGTTGGTGGTACTACCCCTGGCTTTCCCGTTCTTATTCTGGTGGGGGCGACTGAACTGGCGCGCGGGCGGACGCTTTCTGCTGATTTTCGGCGGCGCGACCCTGCTGCTGATCGCCCCCTGGCTGCTGCGCAACGCCCTGACCTTTGACGCCTTCTTCTTCACCGAACGCACGGACGCGCTGCGTTACGAATGGACGGGGGAGGGGTATCTGTCGCCGGAGTTTCAGGAATGGGTGCAAAGCAACGAGGCGCCGCTGACGGAGGAGCAGCGCCATTTTGCGTATTTGCGGTATTATGGGCGGGCGGTGGATATGCGCGACCCCGCTTTTTTGCTGGCGCAGCCGCGGCAGTACGTAACGTTTTTAGGGCGGCGGCTGGTGGAGTTCTGGCTGCATCCGGTCGGGCTGGAGTCGCTGCCAGAGAACTTACTGCTGCGGGCAGCCTATATCGCCCTCCATGCGCTGCTGGTGGGGTTGTCGGCTTTTGAGATGGGGCGGTTGGGGCGACGGAGGAATGCCGGCATTGCCCTCCTGGCCCTCTGCCTCCTCTATATCACCTTGATTGGCCTCTTCCTGCGTCGCCCCTTGCCCCGTTATACCCTGCCCTTCACGCCCCTGTTGTTTCTATACGCGGCTCAGGCGGGTGATCGGTGGGCAAGGCGGCTGCGTTTCCGGCGGCGATCGGATTAAAGGATTTCACCCCCAGGACGCAAAGGCCTCTTCCCGCTTCCCTTTTCCGTTTACTGTTTACTGTTTTATGTTTTCTGTTGACTGTTCTCCTCCCGTTATCATTTTGGGTATGCACCGCTCAGGCACCAGCCTGCTGGCGCGCCTGCTGCATGACGGCGGCGTGATGATGGGCTGGCGACGCAACTCCCACGACGAGGCCCTCTTTTTCCTGGAACAAAATGAATGGCTGTTCCGGCTGGCGCACGCTGCCTGGGACCAACCGGCGGCTATGCAACATCTGCTGCAAAATGAGGCTTTGCGCGCCGAAGCGGCAGCGGCGCTGCGACAGGCGATGCAGTCATGGCGGGCGTGGTCGTTTTGGGGCTGGCGGCGGGCGGCAGGAGGGGCCCCCTGGGGGTGGAAGGACCCGCGCACGGTGTTTACGCTGCCGATCTGGTGGGAGTTGTTCCCCCAGGCGCGGGTGGTGCGGTTGTGCCGGCATCCCCTCGACGTGGTCCACAGCCTGCAAAAACGGGAACAAAACCGCCGCGACCAGCTGCGCAACCCCCTCTTTTCCGCCCGCTGCCTCAGCCTGGAAGGCGCCTTTTCCCTGTGGGTGGAGTATGAAATGATGAGCCAGCAGGTGACGCAAAGCCTGCCGTCATCGCAGGTTTACGCCTTGCGCTACGAAGACCTGGTGCAGCAGCCTGGGGTGTATCTGGGGCAGTTGCAGCAGTTTCTGGGACTGACCTTTCCCCCGGACATGGCCGCGCAGACGGCGGCGGCGGTGAACCCGGAACGGGTTTTTGCCTTTCGCCGGCATGAGGCGTTGGTCGCCTTTTACGAGCAGCGCCGTAACCACCCCCTGCTGCAAAGTTACGGGTACGACCAGCTATGAGCCGGCAGCGGTTGGCTTTACTGCCGCAGCGAGCGGCAGCCGCGCTGCGGCTGGGCGCATGGCCCGACTTCATTATTATTGGCGCGCAGCGGTGCGGCACAACGTCGCTCTATGACTATTTGACGCAGCATCCGCGGATTGTGCCGGCATTGCGCAAAGAAATTCACTATTTCGACAACCATTTTGATCGCGGCCCGGCCTGGTATCGCGCTTTCTTCTACCGCGCCGCCCTGCGCCGCCTGTGGGCGTCCTGCCTGACCGGCGAAGCCACCCCTTATTATCTGTTTCACCCTCACGCCGCCGCGCGCCTGGCGGCGGACGTGCCGGCAGCCCGCCTGATCGTCATGCTGCGCAACCCCATTGACCGCGCCTACTCCCACTATCTGCACGAACAACGCCTGGGGTTGGAAACCCTGCCGTTTGCCGCAGCCGTAGCCCAAGAGACCGAACGGGTGCAGACCTCTGCCGCCGCCTTGCGGTCGCCAGGCGCATATGACGCCGCCCACCACCATTTCACCTACCTCCAGCGCGGTCTCTATGCCGCCCAGTTGCAAACCTGGCAGCAGCATTTTGCCCGTTCACAAATGAGCATTATTATCAGCGAATCCTTTTTTGCTCAACCAGCGCGCGCGCTGGTGGAAACGCTGACCTTCTTGGGCGTGGCAGATACAACCTGGCAGCCGCCGCACTTTGCCAGACGAAATTATCACGGTCCCTACCAGGACATCCCCCGTCCTTTGCGCCGCCAGCTTGAAGCGTACTTCGCCGCGCCCAACCAGGCGTTGGCGGATTGGCTGGGATATGACCCAGGGTGGTAGAGAGCGAGTGCCGCATTATGGGACATTAAGAAAATAATCGGGTAATCCTGATCTCTTTGCCAGGGAAGGGGGTTGGGGGATGGGGGTTTCCCTGGCATGGGTTTCCACCGCCAACACAAATTGAGAATTACTGGCGGAATGATGAAAGGGCGTGCAGAATCATAAGGTAATGAAGAAACAAAGCAAACTGCAATCGGCGCTGGCGGTCAGCCTGGGGTCCTTGACCAACCTGGCGGTGGGGTTAGCGGCGCAGGCGGTCATTGCCGCCCAGTTTGGCGCGGGACCCGCTGTAGACGCCTACTTCACCGCGCTGGTTGTGCCCACCACCCTGGTCAGCATCTTCCTGGTCAGCCTCAACCTGATCTTTATTCCCGTTTTTATTGACGCCAAAGAGCAGTATGGCGAAGAGGAGGCCTGGTTGATGGTCAGCTACCTCTCCACCAATTTAATGGCCCTGCTGCTGCTGGTTTCGCTGGCGCTTTACTTCTTCTCTCCGGCCATCATGCGGCTGGTGGGTTATGGCTATGATGCGCCGACGCAGGCCCTGGCTGCCCGCCTCAACCAGCTTTTGACGCCTATGATTTTGTTTAATGCCATCTGGACGATTGCCGCCAGTTTGCTGCAAGCGTTAGGCCGTTTCCATGCGGCGGCCACCGGTTTGGCTTTCGGCAACGCCGCCTATATCGTGGCCCTTTATTTCCTGGCGCGCCGTTATGGCATTGACGGGTTGGCCGTGGCGCTGGTGCTTAACCACGTGTTTATCTGCCTGGGGGTGCTGTTTGCCTTGCGCGATAAACTGCCTCAATGGCGTCCCCGCCTGGGGTTCCGCCACCCCCGTTTTCGCAAATTATTGGGTTTGTGGAGCGTGATTTTTTCCACCAGCATCTTTCGCCGCCTCAACCCCGCCGTGCAGCGAGCGCTGGCTTCGCAAACAGGCGTGGGCAGCGTTTCTTACCTTTCCTAGGGCAGCCAGATGGTGCGGGCGATTGACCAACTGCTGTTGAACAGTGTGGCCACGGTGTTGTTACCCTCTATGGCCCGCGACATCTCTGTGGGCGACCGGGAACATGCCAAAGCCAGCCTGATGCTGGCCGTGCGTTTGAATGCCTTCATCATCATTCCTACCGTTTTTGGCATTGCCGTCGCCCGCGAACCGGTGGTGCGGTTGCTCTTGCAGCGGGGGGCGTTCTCGCCGGAGAATACGGCGCAGGTGTCGCTGGCGCTGCTTTTTTCCAGTGGCTTGCTGCTGAACTCCATGGTGGGCGTGGTCACTTCGAAGGCGCTTTATTCGCTCAAAGCCGTCTGGTTTTTAGCTTTTCTCTCCATTGTGAATATAGGCGGGCTGCTGCTGCTGTCCCGCCTGTTCATGCCGCGCTTCGGCTATCTGGGCATCGCCCTGGCCGATTCCGTTAATTTTACCTGGCCGTGGCATCTCTTGTATTTACGTTACCGGTTGGGTTCGTTAGGGCTGGCCAGCCTGGCTAAAGCGTTCGCCCGCTACACATTGCTATCTGCCGTCATGGCTGCCTGCGCCTATGGCAGCCAACTGCTGCTGCGGCAGTTGGGGTTGCAGCAAGATTGGCTGTTGTTGGCTGTGACCGTCCTGGTGGGGCTGTTGGTGTATGGGGGAGGCAGCGCGCTGCTGCGTTTCCCGGAAATGGCGCTGGCGCAGACTTACGCCCGCCGCTGGAGGCGCAAGCGTGCTGATTGACATTGTTTTACCAACTTACCAGGGGAAACGGTGGCTGCAGGAAGCGGTTGATTCCGTGCTGGCGCAAACGTATCCCCATTGGCGACTGACCATCGTGGATGACGCCTCGCCAGATGATACGCTGGCTTACGCCCAGGCGTTGTATGCGCAGCGGGATGATCGCATTGGCTTCTTGCGGCTGGACGCCGGGCGGCGGGCGCCGGGGGCGCGGCTGGCGGCGCTGGCGGAGGGGACAGGCGATCTGGTAGCTTTTCTGGATCAGGATGACGTGTGGCATCCGGAAAAGCTGGCGCGGCAGGTAGCTCGCTTACAGGGCGCGCCGGCAGTGGCCGTTGTGCATACGGATGTGCGACATATTGACGCCGCGGGGCGGGAAATGGTTGGTTCGGCGCGGCGGGAGAATGCGTTTCGGGCCGGCATTCCCTATGACGCTTTAGACCGCACCGGGTTAACGCGGCAGTTATTTTTGCGCAACTCTATCCGGCTGGTGTCGGCGGTGGTGCGGCGGCAGGCATTTGAGCAGGCGGAGGGCTTTGGTGGGCTGCCTTTTGGGGCGGAGGATGGGGGGTTGGGGGTGCGGCTGGCGGGGGCGGGCTTTGGCATGGCCCATTTGCCAGAGGCGCTGGTGGATCGCCGGCTGCACGCAGGGAATGTGTCTGCCAGCCAGCGGCTGGAGCGGAACCGGGGGTTGTGGCAGGGAATGGAGATGATGGCGGCGCAGTTTCCGTGGTTGGCGGCGGAAATGCCGGCACGCCAATCCCACCTCCTGCGCGACGATATTCTCACCCGGCTGGTGGCCGCGCAGGGCCGGCAGGCGCGCCCGCAGATACGTCAATATATTGCCCTGGGGCATCGGATGGGGTGGGGCTTGTGGGTCGTTTCCTTTCTTGGTCCCATGCAGGCTTCCTTGCTGCGCCTGGCCCGTTGGGCAATAAATCAGCTTCCGTGAACCATGACTTCTTTGTATATTTGCGCGGCCAATTCGTCCTCAGCCACATCTAGATCATAATCCATTTGTAGCCCCAGCCAGAATTGGGCGGACATGTCGAAATAGCGGGCCAGCCGCAGCGCCGTGTTGGGCGTGATACGGCGCTTGCCCTGGACAATCTCGTTGATGCGCCTGGCAGGAACGCGAATATCCAGCACCAACTGATTCTGGCTCAAGTTCATAGGCTTCAAGAACTCTTCCAGCAGAATTTCTCCAGGATGAATGGGCGACAGTTTTTCTTTTTCCATGTCTTATCCCTTGACTATGCTCCGTGATAGTCTACTATTTCAACTTCGTAGGCATTTCCATCGTGCCATGCAAAGCAAATTCGCCAGTAATGCGCCTATTAGTCTGCTATAATTGACGGCATGAATGTTCAAGAGCATGTAAGTTATTGGCTGGACTCAGCTAAAAATGATTTAGGGGCAGCCGAACAGCTATTCTTGTCAGAAAAGTATGAGGAGTTTACTACATGGCTGACATCCCAAATCATATTCGACGAATAATTTCGCAATACCTGGCGGCGCTGAAGGAGCATGGGTTTCACATTC
>CAZDSN010000069.1:0-11146 GCA_964507675.1 uncultured Ardenticatenaceae bacterium
CGCGCCCTCCGCGTGAGATTATTTTCGAAGGAGTGGCTCCACTGACCACTCGCCACTCACCACTATTTTCGAAGGAATGTTTGCTTAATGAGGCAGGGCCAAACCGATTTCGTTGATCTGGTAACCGGGGAAGACGTCGGCTACGCCAGGGTTGTTCAGTCGTTTTGACAGGATTTCGCCTAATACGTCGCGATAGTCGGTCGTGATATCCAGGTCGCCAGGACCGACCAGTTGGTCGGGATGCAGGCCGGGCCAGCGGCTGTAGACGCGCCCGCCGTGGAGACCGCCGCCCAGAGCCATCATCATGTTGCCGTGGCCGTGGTCGGTGCCCAGGCCGCCATTTTCTTCGACGCGGCGGCCAAATTCAGACATGACAACCAGAGTCACATTCCCTATCTCATCAGGCAGGTCTTCATAGAAGGCGGCCAATGCCTGCCCCAACGTATCCAGTTGGCGCGCCATGGCGCCGCCCTGAGCCACGTGAGTATCCCAACCGCCAAAGTCAATGCAGGCAACTTCCACGCCCACGTCGGCGCGAATGAGTTGGGCAGTTACCTGCAAGGCGGCGCCAAATTCCTGCGCGGGATAAGCGCGGCCACGTGGGCGGTAGCCGGACACGTCAAGCCGGTTGAGGACATCCATAGCGGCAAAAGTCTGGTTAGCGGCGGCGGTCAGGAGGTCGTCGTTCTGGCGGTAGAGGGTTTGCAACAGGGCGTGCATGTCGCCAACGCGATCATCCCGGCCTTGTAGATGGTATTCAGCAATGGATTGCAGGGCGGTGGCGTTCTGGATACCCGTGAGCGATGCCGGCAGCATATCCCCCACACTGATCGCTCGCAGCGCCGAATCGTTGCTCGTGTCCAGCGAAGCCAGGTGGCGCGCCAGCCAGCCGGTGTAGTCGCCGCTGGCTGCCCCGCGTTCCATCAGGTCCATCGCTTCAAAATGGGAGCGGGATTCATCGGGGGAGCCGGTGGCCTGCACCAGCGCCAGGTGACCCGCCTGATAGGCAGGCTGTAAGGGGGCGAGGGCGGGATGCAGGCCAAAGAATCCATCCAGATCCAGCGCGCGGGCTTCAGCGCGGCTGTCGTCGGGGCGAGGTATGCCGATGGTGGGGCGCTGGCGGTAATATTCGTCGTCGCCATGGGGCACAACGATGTTTAATCCGTCAGCGCCGCCGCGCAGGAAGACGCAGACCAGGGTGTCGCCGCGCGGACCGACATGGGGATCGGCCAGCGTCAGGCGGGGCATCCAGGCGGGGAGCGCAGCAACGGCGCGACCAAAAAGCAGACCAGCGGCGGATTTCAGGCTGCCGCCGAGGAAGTCGCGGCGGCTCATGGCGTTAACCAGAGTGTATTCGGAACAGTGGGTGCAGGGGGTGGTGGGCATGGAGATCTCCTGGGGAAGGTATGAGGTATGAGGGGAGCGTTATGTCCATTGGAAGGCGGGGCTGGCGAGGAGGAGGGCAACGGATTCGCGCAGGCGCAGTTGGGTTTCGCGGTTTTGCAGGCGGTCGCTGCCGATATAATCGGTGAACAGGGTACGGGCGTCCTCGTCAAGGGGGTGGTTGAGGGTGATGCCGGCAAAAAATTCCAATGCCGCCGCCGTAGTGGTGATGTTGGCAGCGCGCAGCAGGTCGTCAAACCCCACGCGCACGCCGCGAATCTGGTCTAGCAGCAGCGCCACGGCGAAGTTCCAGCGAGGCAGTAGATTGGAGGCCCAAGCGGGCGAGGCGTCGGGATAACCATTGGGGGCAGCCCATTGAAAAAGCGGCTGTCCCATCATTTCCAACCAACGCGCCAGAGGGCGCACGTCGCTAACGTCCGCATGGAGGGCGCGCAGGGCGGAGACAATGTAGGCAAAGGGACGCTTGAGTTTGGGCGGCGCGGCGGCAAATTCGGGACTGAGCAAAATCAGCCGCAGCACGGCTTTGATATCGCCGCCGCTGTTCTGGAAGGTTTGGGCAGCCTGCTGCACCAGCGCGGGCGGCGGCTCGTCTGCCACAAAACGGCGCGCGAGTTTGGCCGCGATAAATGGCGCGGCGGCGGTGTGGCTGCTGAGAATGTCAACCAGTTGGGTAATGTCGGCTTCGCCTTGATGGGCGGGCAGGGTATGCCCCAGCAAATGCTTGGCGGCGGGGTCGTGCTCGTCCTCATGGAGAAAAACCTGCCCCTGGCGCGGGCCGCGCCGCTGCACCGTCCAGCCGGTCAGGGCGCGGGCCACTTCTTGCACGTCGGTCTGGTCATAGCCGCCGTGTACGCCCAGGGTGTGCAGTTCCAGCAGCTCGCGGGCGTAATTCTCGTTGGGCGCGCCGCGGCGGTTTTGGGCGTTGTCCAGGTAGATGAGCATGGCGGCGCTGTGCGTGGACGCCAAAAGGAGGTCGTGAAAGGTGGTCAAGGCGTGGGGGCGGATGGCGTCACGGTCGTCTACAATTTTGAAGAAAGGCATGAACTGCGTTTTGCGCAGGTAGATGTTGAAGTGGTCGGACCAGAATTCGACGACGGCTTCGACTAACTGGCGGTGGGAAGTGAGGGCGCGATAGAAGGTGGATTGGGCCAGGGCGATGCCGGCATCTATTGGCTCCTGGTTCAGCAAATCGCCAATCTCGCGGTGGTACAGGTCCAATCCACGCACAATCAGGTCGGCAGCCTGGTCGTCAATCGTTTCCGGCTGTAACTGCGCTTCCAGGTAGGCGGGCAGCCCCATCTGAGCCACGCGCTCCAGGTCGCCGGGGCGAGGCCCATAGCCGGCGCGATTGAGCAGGCGCAGAGCGGGGTTGACGGGAAAGGTGGGCAGCCCGGCGACAGCAGCGGTGGTGGGCGCTTCCAGGGGCAGCGGCGTAGGCGCTTGCAAGGATTCGGGCAGGTCGTTTTCGGCCAGTCTGCGCCCAATGGCGCCGCAGGCGGTGACGGAGGCGGCGGCGGCGCTGATTCCTCCAAGTTTGAGAAACTGGCGACGGGTGAGGGTCATGATAAGCCTCCGGGTAGATGGAGAAGTGGCGCGGGTGAATGGTTAATGGGTGGAGGCGGGGGAGGTCTGGTCGCCATTGACAGCAATGGGGCGCGGGCGGGGCAGCCAGCCGAGGAGGGCAAAGGTGGCTGCGCCGAGCAACATGATGCCGGCAATGGGGGCGAACAGGAACCAACCAACAATGGGAACCAGGCAGGCCAGTTCAAAAACAACGGCGCCGCGAAGCAGGTGGGTCAGGCGGGAGTGAGACGGAGACAATACGTCCAGCCGATCCGCCAACAGGCGAGCCAGGCCGGCGGCGCCAATTGTGCCCACGCTCATGCCCACAAAGGCAGCCAGAAAGGCGGTGGCTTTTATAGGGCCAATAGGTATGTTGGCGGTAATGGCAATCCATAAGAGAAAGGCGGAAAGGACGGGAATGCCCAACAGAAAGCTTTTGCCCGGCGTTTGCTGCAGGCGCAGGTAGGCGCGGGTAGTGACTTTGGGCAGCAGCAGATTGAGAGCGACGAGCAATGCCGGCAGGCTCAACAAGATTCCCAGCAAAGTGAACACGACAATATAGACATCAGCCATGGTTACCATCTCCTGAACTGCTCCTGTGCGGGCAAGATGCCCACGCCACGTGTTACGTGTGGTGATAACGGGTGCAAATTATTATGCTCCCATCTTACACTGACCATGCTATGGGAATACTACGCAACTGTAAAACTTTTGTAAATCGTCGTAACGACTAAGCCCCTGTGGAATTTCACCGCCAAGACGCGAAGATCGCCAGGAAAACCAGGGAATCCTGGCGTTCCTTCGCTAATACTCAGAGCCGGCCCCTTCGGTAAACTCAAGGCAAGCTCTGAACTTTCTGAAGGGACAAGCCTTTGCGTCTTCGCGGCAGCAGATACAAATCGTCTGGAATTCAGCCCGGTATGCAGTGAAAGAAAGCGTCGTCGCCTGGATGGCGGCGTTATGCCCCTACGAGATCACCCCAGAAAACGACGTCATCCCCAAACTGGCGCAAACCCGACTGCCGCAGGCGGGCTATTTGGGGCAAGGAAGCGACGGCAGCAAGGCCGCCCACCAGCACCGGAACAACGGTGACCACCAGGCGGTCAACCAATCCCTGGGTTAAAAAGCTGGTGATGATGGCGGCTCCGCCTTCTACCATCAGGCTGGCGTAGCCCTGTCGCCTCAGCCAGGCGAGGAGGGCGGCCAGATCTACTTTGCCGGCAGCGTCTTCGGGCAAGCGCACCACCCTCGCGCCAGCGGATTCTAACGCCTGTTGGCGGGCGGCGCTGGCGGTGGCGGCAGCGGCAATGATTGGGCGACGACCTTCAATCAGCAGCCGCGCCGACAGGGGGAAACGGAGATGGCTGTCTACAATGACCGGCTGCGGGCTGGTTCCCGGCGCCAGCCGCACCGTCAGGCGGGGATCGTCAGCCAGCACAGTGCCAATGCCCACCAGAATAGCCTGATGGTCGGCGCGCAGTTGGTGGGTTAGCTGCATGGCCTCCGGCCCGCTGAGGGGTAACGGTGCGCCGCGGCGGGCGGCAATGGAACCGTCGAGGCTTTGGGCGTAGGTGAGGGTGACAAAAGGGCGTTGCGCAGGAGGCGGGCCGGGGTGCAATTCTGCCGGCAACGGCGCGGTCGCGCCGTTGCCGGTTCCCGGCCCATCTGCGCCGGCCAGGTCCAGCAGATGACGCATCCGCGCTACTTTGGTGTTCAAATAGGAAGCATTTTCATGGGTGATAGTTGCCGGCAGCGAGACGCGATTGGTTACGGACAGCCCCAACGCCTGCAGCGCTTCGATCTTGCGCGGATTGTTGGTGAGCAGATGAATGGAGCCAATGCCCAGGTCGCGCAGCATCAGCGCCGCCACCGTGTAGTCGCGCTCGTCCGCCTGATGCCCCAGCATCAGATTAGCGTCTACGGTGTCGTACCCTTCATCCTGCAAGTTATAGGCGCGCAGCTTGTCCAGCAAACCAATACCGCGCCCTTCCTGCCGCAAATAGAGGATGATCCCTGACCCTCTGGCGGCAATCAGGGCCATGGCTCGCTGCAGCTGATCGCCGCAGTCGCAGCGCAGCGAACCCAGCACATCACCCGTAAAGCACTCTGAATGAATCCGCACCAGCACATCGGGTTGGTCGCTCACCTCGCCCATCATCAGCGCCAGATGCTCCTTCTCGTCTTGATTGGTGCGATAAAGGCAGAGTTGAAACTGGCCCACGTCGGTGGGAATGCGGGCGCAGGCCATTTGTCTGACACTCAATTCGTTGGCGTTTTTCACCACCATCCGCAAAACCTTTGGCTCCCTTGCCGGCATTATCCTGCTGCGTTTTGCAGACAAAACTGCATGTAGTCCAACGGCGGGGTAGGCGCACCGAGATTGAAGAGGATGGGGGTCATCTGGCTACGATGTTCCGTGGCATGGTTGGCTACGTGCTGCACAATGTCGCGCAGGGGCAACCGGAAGGCGTCGCCGCGCGTGTTGCGGTAATCCACGACGCCGGTCACGTCCGCATCGGCCAATCCCGCCAGGTAAGTCTGCCAGTTGGCGTTGACCACTTCCCAACGGGACTGGATGGCGGCAAAATTGGGGAATTCGTCCGGTTGCAACAAAGAAGTGGGGCTTTCGCCATGCAAACGGGAGAGCCAGATGAATTCGGCGGCGACGGCATGAACCATCAGCCCGTGCAACGACTGCCAAAAGAAGGGGCGGGCAGCTTTGTAAGCGGGGTCGGGCAACTGCGCCAGACTGGGAAATACCTGCCGCCAGGCCCATTGGTTATAGGTAAAGAGACGCTGTAACTGTGCTGCTAACATTCTTTCTTCCTTAAAATGTAGGACAAACGGTTCCTCTGTCCTCGCGGGGTCAGCGCTGGCTGGCAAAATCGTCCAGAATCTGGGCAAGCTGCTGCGGGTGGGACAGGGGGACGAGATGATCGGCATCTGTTATTTCCAGAAAGGTAGCCTGGGGTTGTTTCTGCTGCCATAAGGCCCAGGCTGCCGGCAGCAGCGTATCTGTCTCCTGGCCGCGCACGGCCAGCACAGGTATAGACACCTGCGGCAGCAGGTCCCACACGTCAGCCGGCGGCAAGCTGTACACGCGCGCTTCCCAGGCGGCAGGGTAACTTAACGTGACCTGCCCTGTTTCATCGTGGCGCAGGCCGTGATGGATGTAATCCCATAAGGCGTCATCCGTCAGCCGCGCAAACACGCGCTTTGGCCGCAAATGGTTAAAGGCCGCCTGATGGTTGGGCCAGTGGGCGCGCCGGTTGAGAGCGGTGCGCACCAGGGGAAAATCCTGGAGGGGTATCTTCTGGGACTGGGCGGCCAGGGCGTGTAAAACTTCAGGGGCAAAGAAGACAGGCTCTATCAGCGCCAACAACCGGAATAAGTCAGGACGTTGGACGGCCGCATAGAGCGTGGCAACCGCGCCCATTGAATGCCCTACACCATAGATACCGCGCAGCTTGTGTTGGTCCAGAAAGCGAATGAGATCATCGCCTATGATGCGCCAGCTCTGCATCTCTTCTGGTTGGCTGCCGGGCCATAGCGGGCGGTGCTGCACAGCCAGTACACGGAACTGGGGAGATAAGGCCTGCAACAACTGCCGGTAGCAGCCAGGGGGATAGCTGTTAGCGTGGGCAAAATGCAGCACGGGGCCACGGCCATTGAAGTCCAGATAGGGAATGTGGTCAGGGGGCACGGAGAACTCCTGGAGAATTACAAAGTATGCGAGACGAAGCGGAAAGAGTGATAAAATTAGCCAACGTTCTTGCCAGGGCTATTCGCCTGGGTCTATTTTACGCTAGAATCGGGCAGGCGGCATTTGCCTTCTCAGAAACTAAAGGTCAGTGGTCAG
Source organism: uncultured Ardenticatenaceae bacterium (assembly GCA_964507675.1). Classification (GTDB taxonomy): domain Bacteria; phylum Chloroflexota; class Anaerolineae; order Promineifilales; family Promineifilaceae; genus JAGVTM01. The sequence goes on from CAZDSN010000069.1 coordinate 6,827, forward strand.
TGAATCGTGGGCGGAAATCTTTTAGCGTGGTATGCCCATTAGGGGAATGCCGGCAACCTTCATTATGGCGCGCCTGGCTCATAGGAGCAGGCGGGCGGGGAGGAGGCGACCTTGTGGCGTAATTTATGGGGGGCGGCGGCCCTGGCTCTGCTCATTTTAACGGCCCCCTGGCACCGGCATTGGGTTGTCTGGCTGCGCCCTGTGGGCATAGTCTATTATGAATATACTTCCCTGATCTTCTATTTGTCCGATGGGGCCTGCCTGCTGCTGTTCAGCGCGGCAGTAGTTAGCAGACGACACTGGCAGTGGGGCTGGTGGCCGGTGACTGCGCCGCTGCTGCTGCTGGCTGTTTTGGCGTTGGGCAGCGCCTGGTGGGCCGGGGACGCCACGCTGGCATTGTATTTTGGGCTGCGCCTGCTGTTACTGGGCGGCGTGTATCTGGCTGTGATCAATTTACAGCCGTCTCCGCGCCTGCTGCAACGGAGCCTGGCCTTCAGCCTGGGGGTGCAGGCATTGGTGGCTGGCTTGCAGTTTGGCCGGGGGGGAGAATTAGGCTGGTATTGGCTGGGGGAAATCAATCTGAACAGCGTGTTAGAAAAAGCGTTACGCGAGGGGAGTTGGATACGCAGTTCGGGATTGACGCCACATCCCAACATTTTGGGCGGCATCATGGGGGCAGGCTTGCTGGCGCTGCTGCCGGCGCTGTTGACCAGCAAAGGGCGGGCGCGCTGGCTGTGGTGGCTGGTTTTGCTCGTTGCCGGCATCGGCTTCCTGACGCCGCTTTCACGCAGCGCGCTGCTGGGCACGGCTGTGGGTATGGGTTTTATGATGGGGATGTGGCTGCTGCACCCGGCCTGGCGCGCTCGCTTTGGGCGGGTGGTGGTAGGCGCGGTAGCGGCGGGGGTAGTCACGTTAGCGGCGTTATTGGCCTGGCAGCCACACCTGCTGTGGCAGCGGCTGTTCGACCAGCAGCCGTGGACTACGCGCGTTATTTTGAACCAGGTCGCTTACCAACTCATCAGCCAATTCCCCTGGTGGGGCATAGGGGCCAGTAATTTTTCTATCGCCGCCATTCCTTACCTGGCGGGGGCCGCCGTGCCGCAGCCCGCGCATAACTTGCCCCTGCTGCTGTCTGCGGAAGTGGGGCTGGCCGGCGGGGTGTTATGGGTAGGGCTGATGCTGCTGCCAGTAGTGTGGACGGCGCGGCGCGTGATACGAGGGCAGGCTTCGTTGTGGGAAGTGAGCCTGGCAGCAGGATTGGCGGCACTGGCGGTGATTGATTTGTTCGATTTTTATAGTTGGGGCTGGGCGCAAGGGCGGCTGTGGCGCTGGCTGTGGCTGGCGCTGTGGGTAAGCGCCATACAACCACCGGCGGACGCTAGACCGGTGGCGGAACCAACCATTGGAGCATCTGGCGAGTAATGGCTTTGGCATCGGGGCCAATGTCTGCGGGAGGGCCAACGCAGGCCGGGCAGCCATCGCGGCAGGGACAGTCGCTTACCAGTTCCAGAGCCGCCGCCAGCAGTTCATGCCGCTGCGCGAACAGGCGCTGGCTAAAACCAATGCCGGCTGGAATCTGTTCGTAAATGAGCAGCGTCGGGGATTGCGTAAGGGGGCTGCGAGATTCCGCGCTGACTTCTATGTCACCCGGATCACACATAAGGAAGAGGGGGGCCAGGTTACGCAAAGCGTACGCCAGCCCACCCAACGCCGAGCGCGTCTGTTGCCCGGATTCGGCGCGGCGATGGCAGGCGGGGCAAAGGGTAACCAGGTTATGCAAATGGTTGGCGCGGGCGTAGAAGGAATCGTCGCGCGGCAGATCGGGAGGCCAGTCCCAGACGAATTCGCGGAACGGGCGCACGTGGTGGACGTGCAGCCCCTGGCCAGGGCGCGGGGCCGCGCCGCAACTGCGGCAGTGGTGGTTGTCTCGTTCCAGAGCCAGACGGCGCTGCTGCGTCCAGTTGGGCCCGTAGTCGTTGGGAGCCAGCAGAATGCCCGCGTCAATCAGGGCGGCAGTCATGGATTCACCCAGCGCCAGCCAGTAAGCGGTCGTCTCCAGAACCATCTCCGGGAGATCAATGATGCCGTATCCCAACGTCTCCTGCGTATACCGTTTGATCTGGCGGTAGCCGGTGGCCTGGGTGACCACAACCGCTTCTCCATAAGCGTGCAGCACGTCTGCTTCGACGACTTCGGCAGCGGCAGCCAGCCGCCGGATTTGGGTGGAAACGGCAGCGCGCGTGTAGTAGTCTACCTCCACCGGGCGCACCTGGGCCAGCCGCGCTTCCCAGTCAAGTTGTTCCACCAGATAGGTACGGGCCTGGTGCATGTAGATGGCCCCTTCGTAGACAATCAGGGGGGCGCTTTCCAGGTCCAGTTCGCCAATAGCCACCGGTTGGGGGCCGCTGATATCCTGGACGACGACGGTATCCTGGCTGCTGGTACGCAGGGAGAAGGTGTGGGCGGGCAGTCCCTCGCCCAGATAGTGGGTCTGGCGGCTGGTCTGGTGCATCATGCCGGCATCTACCAATGCCGCCAACAGCTCATCCACGACCCCAAAATCGCCAAACGCTTCGCCAGCCACAAAAGGGATCTCATAGGCAGCGCACAGCAGGTGATTAACCAGCAGGCGGGGGTTATCCGGGTTGATCAGGGCATGTTCGGGCGATTGTTCAAAGAGGTAGCGGGGATGCCGGCAGATGTATTGATCCAGGGGGCTGCTGCCGGCAACTAGGATGACGACCGAAGGCGTATCGTCCGTGCCGCGCCGTCCGGCGCGCCCGGCCTGCTGCCAGGTCGCCGCAATCGAACCCGGGTAGCCGGCCAATACCGCCGCCGACAACGCGCCGATGTCCACCCCCAATTCCAGGGCATTGGTGGCGACCACGCCCATCACGTCCCCACTGCGCAGCCCGCGCTCAATTTCCCGCCGTTCCAGGGGTAAATAGCCGCCGCGATACCCCCGAATCTGGCGAGGATCCTGCCCGGCAGCCGCCGCGTCATCCTGCAAATAGGTCAACAGCAGCTCTACTGTCTGGCGGGCGCGGGCAAAGACCACCGTTTGCACGGCGTGGCGGATGAAGAGCGTGGCGGCATCGCGCGCGGCCAGCAACATGCTTTGCCGCAGGCCCAACTCTTCGTCCACAAGGGGGGGATTGTATAAGATCACGTGTTTGGGAGCGGTAGGGGCGCCGTTTTGCGCTTCCCCGATGAGGGTAAACGGTTGTTCGACCAGCCGCTGGGCGTGTTCCTGGGGGTTGGCGATGGTGGCGGAGCAGCAGATAAATTGGGGTTGGCTGCCGTAGAAGCGGCAAATTCGCTGCAAGCGGCGCAGGACGTTGGCCACGTGGCTGCCAAACACCCCGCGATAGGTGTGTATTTCGTCAATAACGATGAATTGCAAGTTACTGAAGAAGGCGCGCCAGGTGGTATGGTAGGGGAGAATGCCGGCATGAAGCATGTCAGGATTGGTGAGCAGAATGCTGCCCGTTTGCCGCGCCTGCCGCCGCTGGCTGGCGGGCACGTCGCCATCATACGGATGCACCGTCAGTGGCAGTTTGCCGGTCTGGATCAGGTGATTGGCGTCGGCAAACTGATCATGCGCCAACGCTTTGGTGGGAAACAGGTATAAGGCGGTGCTGTTAGGGCGAGAGAGGAGCCGCTGCAGCACAGGCACAGTATAGCAAAGGGATTTGCCGGAAGCGGTGGCCGTGGCAATGACCACGTTTTGGCCGGCGAGCGCCGCGCCAATCGCCTGCGCCTGGTGGCGGTACAATTGGGATAAGCCAGCCTGCTGCAGCGCCGACTGCAACGCCGGCAGCAGCGTATCAGGCAAGGGGGCATAACTGGCCGGGCGGGCAGGTAAACGCTGCCAGGCGGTTACCTGGCGCATAAAGTCGGGATGGTCGACGACCCCGAGACCTACCCGATCCAGCCCAAGCAGCACACGCTCGAGTTCCTGCGCGAGCACGCGCACCTGCGACCGCGCACCAACACGTTCGGCGCGGTCGCGCGCGTCCGCCACGCGGCGGCGTTCGCGATCCACGAGTTCTTCACCCAGGAGGGGTTCTTCTGGGTCAACACGCCGATCATCACGGCGAGCGACGCCGAGGGCGCCGGCCAGATGTTCCGCGTGTCGACGCTCGACCTCGCCAACCTGCCGCGCGACGAGCAGGGCCGCATCGACTGGAAGCAGGACTTCTTCGGCCAGCAGGCGTTCCTGACGGTGTCGGGCCAGCTCAACGTCGAGGCCTACTGCCTCGCGCTGTCGAAGGTCTACACGTTCGGGCCGACGTTCCGCGCCGAGAACAGCAACACGAC
>CAZDSN010000070.1:0-1792 GCA_964507675.1 uncultured Ardenticatenaceae bacterium
TCGCGGCTATAAAGACTTGAACTGGTTGGGACTGCGGCTGCTGCGCCCAGGCGGGCTGCTGGCGACCTTTTCTTGTTCGAGTCTGGTAAGCGCGGAGTTGTTTCAGAAGGTGGTGTTTGGGGCGGCAGTGGATGCCGGCAGGGACGCCCAAATTTTGTACCAACTCAGCCAGGCCCCCGACCACCCCATTGCCCTCACCTTTCCAGAGTCGGCTTATCTCAAGGGGTTTTTGTGCCGCGTGTGGTAAGGCGGGCTGGAAGCCCGCGCTACGGTTGTCGCTGCCGATTGATCCCACTATACTTCTCCCGCTATGCGACTAAAACGATTGCAATTACAGGGGTATAAGACTTTTGCCAGCAAGCAGGAGTTTGTGTTTGATGCCGGCATTACGGCTATTGTTGGACCCAATGGCAGCGGCAAGAGCAATATTGCCGACGCCCTGCGCTGGGTGCTGGGGGAGCAAAGTTTTGGGGCGCTGCGCGGCAAAAAGACGGTGGACATGATTTTTGCTGGCAGCCAGGGGCGGGCGCGCGCGGGCATGGCGCAGGCAATTTTGACATTGGACAATGACAACGGCTGGCTGCCTATTGAGTTTTCCGAAGTGGAAATTGGTCGCCGCGCTTACCGCTCTGGCGAAAACGAATACCTACTGAATGGGCAAAAGGTGCGCCTGCGCGACCTCACCGATCTGCTGGCGACCAGCGGCCTGGCGGAACGGAATTACACCATCATCGGTCAGGGGTTAATTGACCGGGCGCTGTCGCTACGGGCAGAAGAAAGGCGGGCGCTGTTTGAGGAAGCTGCCGGCATCAACCATTACAAAAATCGCCGCGCTGAAACCTTGCGCCGCTTGCAAGAAACGCAGCACAATCTGGAACGCCTTCACGACATCCTCTCCGAAATTCGGCCGCGGCTGGCGGCGCTGAAACGGCAGGCGGGACGCGCTCAAAACTACGAACAGATTGCCGCCGACCTGCACCATCTGCTGCGGCTGCAATATGGCTATCAATGGGAAAAAGCCCGCCTGGAAATGCGCCACCGCCGCCAACAGGCGCACGGCGCGGAAACCGCCTGGCGCGACAGCCGGCTTAAACTCCAGGAACAGCAAGAGCGTCTGGAAAAAGAAAAACAGCGCATCTTGCAGCTACAAATGAAAGAGCGGGAACTCCAGCGCCAGCGGGACAGCGCGCGCGAGAAAGTGGAAAAAATGCGGCGGCAGGTAGCCATTCTGCAGGAGCGGCAAAGCGCCATGCAGCGCCAGTTAGAGGAGATTGCCGGCGAAATCCCGATCACGCAGGAGCGACGGCAGCAGGCGCAAACGGAGTTGAGTCTGGCTGTAGCCGACCTGGACGCGGCGCAGGTGCAGATGACCAGCCAACAAACAGAAATGGCCGCCTTTAACAGTTCTTTCCAGGCGCAGCAGGCCGAAATCCGCCAACTGCAAAAAACAAGCCAGCAGTTGGATGAGGAACATCGCGCCAGCCAGAACACGCTGGCGCAGCTCAAGGGGCAGTTGACCCAATTGCAAGAAAGGCAGCAGGAGAAAAGCGGGGAAACGGTAGACGATGCCCGGCTGGAAACGGCGACTAACGATGTCAACCGTCGCCAGACGCACATTCAGGAACTGAACGAACAACTGGCGCGGACGCAGCAGGAGCTACAGGCGCAACAGCAGCAGCGGCGCAGTCTGACGCAATCGCTGAAAGAGGCGCGGCGACAGGGCCAGCAGTTGGCGCAGGAGATCAACGCCCAGCAAAAAGAAATGGCCCGCCTGGAAGCCCGCGCCGATTTG
>CAZDSN010000070.1:1892-11139 GCA_964507675.1 uncultured Ardenticatenaceae bacterium
TTAGTCACAGATAGGGAGACCGCGTATGAGGTGGGGCGAACCATGCCGGCAGGCTGCCTGACCGTTACCCTGGATGGTTTGTTGGTTTATCCTGGCGGGCTGGTGGAAGTGCGCCCGGACAACGCCCAAAACAGCATTCTGGCGCAGGAAACGGCATGGCGGGGGGCGGCAGCAGCGGCGCAGACCCAGCGGGAAAAGGTGCAGGCGCTGCTGCACACGGCCAACGCCCACGAAGCGCAGATACAAACGCAGCAAGCGGCCATTGACGCCGCCGAACGAGCCGAACAGCGTCTGGAACGGGAACGGCAAAATCTCGCGGAAAAAGTAGCCAAAGCGCAAAATAACCTGGAACGGGCGCAGCAGCAGATTGCCTTCTGGCAGCGGCAGCGTGAGAACCAGGCCAGAGATCAGCAGCGGCTGCAAACCCGCCTGGCGGAAGTCCAGCAGCAGATCGGCCAGCATGAGACGCAGGTGGCGCAACTGGCGCAGGCGGCAGCGGCCGCCCAGGATCGGCTGCAAACATTGCCCATCGCCGAACTGAAGCAGGAGCGGCAGAACTGGCAGCAGCGGATTGAGGCTTCGCGCACCATTGTCGCCGGAAGGCAGGCGGTGGTGGACAGCCGCCGCGCCACACTGAAACAGGTTGAGGATTTGCTGCGCCGCCAGGAAAGTCGCCGCGACGCCTGGCAGCAGGAGTTAGGCCAGCTTGACCTGACCGAAATGGAATCAGACCTGGGGCAGCAGCAAGCTGAGTTGACCCAATTGGACGCGGCGCTGACGCCTATCCAGCTCAGTTTGCAGGCGGGCCAGCAGAAGTTGGCGGGTTGGGAGCGGGAATATGCCGGCATTCAAAAAATTGCCCACGAACAGGAAACCCGCCACACGCAGACCCAGATCAGCCTGAGCCAGCAGGAAAACTATCTGGAAGGGTTGAAGGAGCGGATTAAGAGTGACCTGGGGCTGGTGGCGCTGGCTTACGACGAGGATGAAGTCGGCCAATCCCCGCTGCCGCTGACGGAAATCGTGGAGCAACTGCCCGAAGTGACAGAACTGCCGGCAGACCTGGAAGAAGATATTCAGAAATTTCGGGCGCAGTTGCGGCGTATGGGGGCCATCAACCCCGACGCTCCCGCCGAATATGAAGAAACGCAGCAGCGGTACGACTTTCTGACGCAGCAGGTGGAAGACCTGACCAAAACCGAACAGCAGTTACGCCGCATTGTGGCCGAACTGGACGAATTGACGTCGGAGGCGTTTGGCGAAACAGTCAAGAAAGTGGATGCCGTCTTTGGACAGATGTTCAGGCAGCTTTTCGGCGGCGGCTCAGCCACACTGGTCTTGACCGACCCAGACGATCTCACGATCAGCGGCGTGGATATCATGGCCCGGCTGCCCAGCCGGCGCGAACAAGGCTTGGGGCTGCTGTCTGGCGGGGAACGCTCGCTGACGGCGGCGGCGCTTATTTTTGCCCTGCTGAAGGTATCGCCAACGCCCTTCTGCGTGCTGGACGAAGTGGACGCCATGCTGGACGAAGCCAACGTAAACCGCTTCGTGGCCGCGCTACGCGACTTGAGCGCCAACACGCAATTTATCGTGATCACGCACAACCGGGGAACGGTACAGGCGGCGCAAACGGTCTACGGCATCAGCATGGGCGCGGATAGCGCCAGCCGCGTTATCTCTATCAAGCCAGAGGCGTATTTGCAGCATCCGCTGCCGCGCAACGACATCTGACCCCTTTCAGCCTGAAAGCGGCAAGCGCAAAAAAACAGGGGCACAATTATGTACCCCTGTTGGTAAAACTTATTGGTGGACTGTTACCTGCCGCTAGCCACTGGGTGTGTTGGTGGCGACGGGGACCGGCGTCGTGACCGCTGGCGTGGGTGGCAGCGGCGTTTGCGGCACTTCTGTCGGCGCCACCAGATATTTCGGATCAAGGGAAGGCTGGGTGGGCACACGGCCACGCCAGCGTTCCAGCGTCTCTGAATTGATACGCTGTCCATCCAGCCAGTTGGTCAAATATTGCTGTTTGGCGTTGTCCAGGGCGCTTTCCGTCAGGGGACGCATTTCCCGCCCGCTCACCATAATGATGTGGTAGGAAGTAGTCGTCTGCTGCGCATCCCCTTCACCCGTGGTCGTGGTTTGGGTGATGACGTTGCTGGACGTCCCTACCTCCAGAGCCAACGCGGCCAGGGCTACGTTGTCGCCGAGGGATGAGCCAATCCGTTCGCTGTTTGACCACAGGAGTTCACGAGCGATAGCCGTCGTTTCTGCCTCAGGATCGGGCGGGGTGCTACGAATCTGGTTCCAGATGTTCAGATAAGAATCCGCCTGAATCTGGCTCAAGACCTGTTCCCCTTCTTCGGGAGTATCGGTGGTGATCACGTAAATGCTGGCTTGCAGTTCTTCTGCCGGCAGTTCCGCCGCCTCAGCCAATGCTTCAGTGAGTCGCTCCCGATAAAGCTGCGCTTCCACCACCTGACGGAAAATCTCTTCGCTGCCGCCCAGACGTCGCAGCGAGCGCATGGCCGTTGTAAATTCCTCGTCAAACGCCTCCTGCGACACAGGCGTGCTGGTGGGGGCCGGTGTCTGCGTCGCGGCGGGGACTAAAGTAGGCAAAGGCGTTTGCGTGGGCACGACTTCCGTAATCACGGCAGTGGGAATGGGCGTCAACGAAGGCGTGGGCACAACAGTCTCGGTGGCTGTGGGCAGCGCGGTGGGCAAAGCCCCCTCATAGAAGTTGTACTGCTCCTCAATGGCCTTTTGCACGTCCGCCTCACTGACTGCAATGCCTCGTTCGACGGCAGCATCGCGGATCAGGCGTTCATCCACCATGCTATTTAGCACCAACAGGCCAAGCTGTTCCGGGTCCAGCAGCAGCTGCATCTGCTGTCCCAACAACTGCTGCACCAGCCCCACATTGCCATCTGTGGTGTCATAGAACTGTTCAATCGTGGAAATAAATTGAGCGCGCTGATAGCGAACGCGCTGCTGCCATTCGCGGGTGGAGATTTCCTGTCCATTCACGACAGCGACAGGCTGGCCAGGCTTGATCATAAACTCATTGATCACAGCAATAATCAAGACGACGGCAATCAAGCCTAACACGCCGCTGACGGCGAGCAGGACCTGGCGTCTGCCTTCAGCATCTCGCTGGCGCAGTCGCTCTTCGCGGCGATTCAAAGGTCTTTGGGGTTCGGGATTATCAGGTTTCTTACTCATGAACTGTGTACTTCTTAACTCCTCAAAATAATTTCACACAGAGGCACAGACGATGAGAAAAACCTGTATCGTCCGCGTCTTACTTTCATATAGAGATGGGTGGACAGGCTGAGAAGCAACCCGCCGCAGTAAAGACAGGCAGTGGTTGACGGTCACCAGATTGGTCAGGCACGGGCGGGCAGCCAGTTCACAACGAGGGAAAATAATACCACATCTTCTTTTTTTCACAACAGCGATTGAAGAACTTATGGCTGTTACTGGTTAACAGGATTGCACAAGTACGTTCCGTGAACCGGCTAAAGCCTCGACTCCGGAGTGTTCCGTGAACCGGCTAAAGCCAAGGCACAAGCGTATCGGGTGCAAGCGGGTATTAGCTTGCGCTAATGGCTTTCAACACTCGCAAGGCGCGTAAGGTTACCCATTTGTTAGGCTGCTTCTTTGCGCCAAAGTTGACCCAGGTTTTGCCGGCATAATCATATTCTAAAGGCCAACGCCCTGCAGCGTCTTGCTTTTCACGGATGACAGATATTCCATTGGCCAGTCGAGGATCACTACCGTAACCTAAACTTACCAGGGCTTCCACAATTTGCAGCAGATCCGTAACGTAGAATATCGGAAAGCCAAACTTCCACCAGTTCTGGCTCGGCTTGTCACTGTATCCACTGGGATAATCAGCCTTTGCGGGGTCAGTGCTAAATAGAAAATCAACTCCATGTTGAATGGCGCGCTCGATCAGGGGAGTTCGCCGTTTCTCCGGCCATTTGCCGAAAGCCAGCATTACTTTTGCTGCGCCCCAGGCACAAGGCAATCTGTTATTGGCCCCGCAAGCAAACGTTGGCCCACATTTGGCTGCGTAGTAACGCACTGCCGCCTGGCGATTTTCCGATGGGGCTACTCCTTCTCCGGTAACGCTCCGCGCCATCCATTCAAAGGCGATTTCCAGGCGTGGGTCCTCGCATCCCAGTTCAAGCAGCGCCCAACAAAGATTCCCCTGTAAACAATCTATGCTGCCAGACGGGGCGCCGGATGTGGTGAAATGTCCTCCCGAAGTAAGGGCATGATCGAGAAGATAAGTGCCGGCACTAGCAATACGGCTGTCTTCTTCTATAGAGGCCCCCAACTGAGCCAACAGGATGACAGACCAGACCGTAGAGCGATATTTCGGATTGTAACCCGGCCCGGGTTCAACCCAATAACCTGTTTTATCCATCGCCGCCAGGATAGTGGCGATTGCTCCTTCCTTATGAGCAACTTGGCAAGCGGCGCGTAGTTCCGAATCGGTTTTGGAACACTCTAACAAATCGCGCAGAGCCAGGTAACGTACTTCGGGTGAATCGGTTTCTAATAACCACGCCACCGAATCACCCTTGAGCTGGTCTTGCCAGGACATGGGCAATACCTCCTTTGCTCCTCATGATGAGTGAGCAAAAATTCAATGTCTGTAGCACCCGAGGCCAGCCCCGTCGCAACGGCAAGCGCCTGACCTCCGATAAGAAAGCCTGTGGCGATACCGAGACCCCAACCAATGCTTTTCCAGCGCGAACGGGCCCGGAGGGTCGCCCACAAGAGCAATCCGCCGCCAACCAGGGCCATCGGAAAGAGTTCTGCCGGCATGAGATAGTCGAACCGGAACATGCGCCTTGCCATGAGTCTGCTCACAGATAGAAGGATTAGCGACAGAATGGGGAACCACACCAGTACAGTTCCGCTGATAGCCAGGATATTGGTGAGAGTATTCTTCTTCTCCATTACTGTGACATCCCTGGCGTTACCGTAGGCCGCTAACGCCGTGCTCACCTTTTGCTCCTCACTATGCCATTACGCTTTCTACCCTCCTCCCTTCCACGTACCCGTTGCCGGGCTGTTTCGGGAGATTCGCTACGGCGCTTTGCCGATGCTGTATTATAACGATCTCTATGAAAATGACCTCACGCACAGGCGCAAGGCAGCCAGACGCCAACAGGAATCAATGCCATTCGTGTCACACTGCGCCCCTTCCTAAACATCTTGACAAATTAAAAAAACATGATAATTTTTTGATCATCATAAACTCCTTGTGAAAACGTTATCTCTTTTTTTAACAAAAAGTGAAACGTTTCACTTCCATTCTCAACAATTGACATAAAAGAATGGGAAAAGTAAAGACTCTCGTGACAACGAATCTCCTTAAGCGTAACCGGTGTCTTAATACACCTGGCAGCGGTCGTTTCGTAATTTCCAGGCGTGCTTGTAAAGGACAAAATGAATAAGAAATTTGCCAATGCTTATGGCTATTTTTCAGAAGACGGTCGCGAATACGTTATTACGACGCCACAAACCCCTCGTCCCTGGGGCAACATCATCAGCAACGGTGACTATAGCCTGATGATTTCCCAAAACGGTTCTGGTTACAGTTGGCGGGGGAATGCCGGGCAAAATCGGATTACCCGTTCTTTTCAGGATCTGATTAAAGACAATTGGGGAAAATACTTCTATATTCGTGACCTGAAAAGAAACGTTTACTGGTCGGCAACCTACAAGCCAGTGATGCACCCGTATCAATTGTTTTCGGTTGTTCACGGCATCGGCTACTCCAAATTCACCCAACAAATCGAAGAAATTCTCAGCGAGCTGACTGTTTTTGTATCGGCAAAAGACCCGGTGGAGATATTCCAGCTAACACTCACCAATCAAAGCCATGAGGCGCGTGAACTGGATGTCACCTCTTACGCAGAGTGGTTGTTGGGTTTTGCCCCGGATGAACATCGCGAGTTCCACAAATTATTCATCGAAACCTCAGCCGATGTCACCAAAAGCACCGTATACGCCCGCAAATGTTTATGGGGTTTCCCGGACGATAAAGGCCGGCACAACAACATTGATTGGCCTTTCACCGCCTATATGTCGGTAAGTGAACCTTTGCAATCATTTGACTGTGACAAAGAATCATTTATCGGTTTATACAACAATGATGACAAACCCCAAGCGATGACCGATAGCCTGCTGGCTGGTCGCAGTGGAAGGTTTACCGATGCCATTGCCGCTCTGCAAGTTAAAGTCAATCTTAAGCCCCAGGAATCAAAGACCATCGTGTTTACGCTGGGGGTGGCCGAAGATGGGCGGGAGGATGTGACGGAATTAATCAGCCGTTATACAACCGCTGAGAAAAGTGAACGGGCCTTGCAGGAAGTTAGAGATTTGTGGTCACGTTTTATTGACGGCGAGAAGGTGGAAACCCCGGATGAAGCGTTTAATTTCATGACCAATTACTGGTTGAAATACCAGTCCATCTCCTGCCGCCTGTGGGGCAAGTCCGCTTTATACCAGGTATCTGCCGGCTATGGCTTCCGTGATCAATTGCAGGATAGTCAGATTTTCCTGGTCAGCGAACCCGACTATACAAAAAAACAGTTATTGCTACATGCCGCCCAACAGTTCATCGAGGGAGATGTGTTGCATTGGTGGTTCTCGATTAAAGGGGGAGGCCCCCGCACAAACTGCTCGGATGATTTACTGTGGCTGCCATTTATCCTGGACTCCTATCTCAAAGAAACCAATGATTTCAGCATCCTGGATGAAATGGTTCCTTATCTAAACGGACCGGCAGAACCATTGTACGACCACTGCAAACGAGCCATCGAGCGATCCTTCTCCCGCTTTTCCCCTAGAGGGATTCCTTTAATGGGCGACCACGATTGGAATGACGGGTTGAGCGCAGTCGGAACGCTGCTTAAAGGGGAGAGTTTTTGGGTGGCCGAGTTCCTCTACATGATCCTCGGCAATTTCAGTCCGGTCGCCAGAATGCGGGGCGATGAGAGCTTTGCCCAAAGGTGCGATACCGTCCGCCAAAGTGTGAAAAACGCCTTAAACTGTCATGGTTGGGACGGCGAATGGTATTTGCAAGCCACCACCGATGCCGGGCTGTTAATCGGATCAAAAGAGAATGAAGAGGGCCAGATATTTTTGATGCCCAATAACTGGGCGGTGATCAGCGGGGTGGCCGATGATGATCGCGCTACAGTAGCAATGGCGTCTGTCACGAAATATCTGCTGAAGGATTATGGTACGCTGCTGAATTATCCGGCCTTTACGAAACCCCGGCCAGATGTCGGCTACGTGACCCGCTACGCGCCGGGTTTGCGGGAAAATGGCGGCGTTTATACCCATGCCGCTACCTGGTCAGTGTGGGCTTATACACTGGTTGACCAACCCGAATTAGCTTATGAAGCTTACCGCAGAATCTGCCCGCCTAACCGCAGCGCGGATATTGAGACGTATAAGGCTGAACCCTATGTAACCCCTGGCAACATTGATGGGCCGCTCTCCGAATATTATGGGCGTGGCGGGTGGACGTGGTATACCGGCTCTTCACAGTGGCTGCACCGTGTGGCTACGCACTGGATTTTGGGCATCAGACCACAGGCCGACGGTTTATGGGTGGAACCATCTATTCCATCCGAGTGGCCTGGCTATACGGTAACCCGGAAATTTCGCAATGCTTTGTACCACATCAAAGTGAAAAACCCCGAAAACGTCAACAAAGGGGTTAAATCTGTGACCGTTGATGGGGAACTCCTTGAGGGCAAATTAGTCCCAGTATTTAACGATGGGGCAGCACATCTTGTCGAAATCATCATGGGCACGGAATAGAAAGGAGGTGACTTTGGCATTCAAGTAAAACAAGTATACTTTTTACAAGTCATTGAAAAATCATGAGGAGATAAAGAAATGAAGACCTATACCAAGTTGGTCTACTTGTTGATCGTAGCCGCGTTAGTGGCAACACTCATTGGCTGTACTGGCGCAACCACAGAGCCCACCGAGACCGTACCAACGGAAGAACCAGCAGCAACCGAAGTGCCCGTAGTGGAAGAGGAAATGCCAACGGCAGAACCTGAGCCTGTTACGCTACGATACGCGAACTGGAATCTGGGAACCGAGGAAGAAAACAACATCCAGAGACAGATGGTCCAGGCGTACATAGACGCGAACCCTCACGTGACGATTGAGTTTGTGGATATGTCTGCTGAAGGTGGTTGGGATGCCGTTCTGACCTCTTACGCCGCCAAAGGCGAATTGCCTGATGTCTTTATGGCGAACAATGTGCCCCTGTACGTGCAAAACGGCTGGCTGGCTGATTTGACTGCGCTTGTGCAAAATGACGCCGATTGGGTAAATGTGCCCCAGGTTCTAAAGGACAGCGTTACTTACTCCGGGCAAGTGCTCGGTTTGCCCGCCGCCCAATTCATCATGGGTTATTTCGTCAACAAAGATTTGTATGAAGCCGCCAATCTGGACGCGCCAGAATACGGTTTTTCCGTGGACGAATTCACGGATGCCGTCACCTCATTACATAACGTCCCCCAAGGCGTGCTTGGTTTAGACGAAATGGAATTTGTGATGGGGTGGTACGCCAATTCCCAGGATAGCAACTTGAAATGGTTCAGCTATGATGGGACCCAGATGAATTACAATTCCGCCGCCTTCAAAGGCGCCGTAACGATGGCCGGGGAAATGAAACCATACACCTGGCAAGGTTTATCTGAGGAGCAAAAAGCGAATTTCAAATCTACCGGGCCGTGGGAACTGTTCCTGAATCAAGAAGTGGGAATGCGCTGGGATGCCTCCTGGGCTGTACCGGACTATGTGCAAAAAGCCACTTTTAATTGGGACTTCATCGGGGTTCCTGGTGGTAATCAGGCTCTGGTGGCTGACATCATGGTTGTCTCCAAGACCGCCGCAAACCTGGAAGAGGCTTACGGGTTTGCTAAATGGATGACTTTCTCCACGGAAGCCTACGCCAAAGAAGCCGAATTGGCCGGGGCTATGGGTTCTGCCCCCAAGATGCCGGTTTCGGTTGATGCGGCTTCTTTAGAACTGTATAAACAATTCGTAGACATACCAGGTATTCTGACCGCATTGGATAATCTAGACAACAGCATGATTGAGTCTCTGGCGAAGCTTGTGCCAGGATACATCAATGCGCGTTGGGAAGGAAAACCGGGTATTGACGTCGGTGAAGATCTGGATGTGAACATGTGGTTCA
>CAZDSN010000071.1:0-9473 GCA_964507675.1 uncultured Ardenticatenaceae bacterium
CCTGGATGGTTTGGGCATCTTGCCAGATTATCGTTTCAACCCCTCAAAGGAATCAACGGCCGTTCTGACTACTGCTACCCCTGTAGTAGAAGCTCCCACCCCCAGTTTCAACCCCTCAAAGGAATCAACGGCCGTTCTGACAGCAGTTATCCACAGTGGGAACACACGTACGAAAGTGTACCACATTCTGCAAATCTATGGGTAAACCGCACCATATGAAGCCGCTTTTCTGTGTTAGTTTGCATACTTGCGTCCCACCGTTAATCTTTTTCCGAGGGGCTGCAAAACCAACCCCAATTTCAGGCATAACTCATAATTAAATATGGGCTTTTTAACTGGTTTCACACATTCATTTCGCTTTCGATCACCTTCAATCGCGCTCAATCGCGTTTTCCGAGGCTCTTTTGTGATCTCTGCCGTATTTTTGCCAATTTGGCGAAAAATTCTCGTTCTCTCTTGAGCACAAATACCCGATTAATGCTTTCGTTTTAACCAGCAAACTTCTAAATTAATGGTTGGAATTATACCACATCCACTGCCAACTTCGCCGGATCGCCACACCTTTTTGTTTTTCATTGGCACAATCCCTTTTGCAGAATTTCCAGGTTTCTTTGTGTTTGTCTTGCCCCGTATTCGTCTTGCAGCACGCGGTAAATCTCAATAGCTTCCTGCCACAAACGCTTTGTCGTTTCTATCTCGCCGGTATTAAAGGAGATAACGCCTAGATTGTTAAGGGCGGTCGCCAGTTTATGCTTATCACCTAATTGAATATAGATCTGTTTTGCTTCCTCATAACAGGCGAGGGCAAGCTCCCATTTTTCCTGCCGAATAAATACGCCGCCCATATTGGCCAGACTTGTGGCGCCCTGATCTACCCGGTTGTTGACCCGGTGATGGTGCAGCGCCATTTCAAAGTAGTGAAGCGCTCGTTCTAAATCCCCCATTCCTTCATAGACGGTGCCTAAATTGTTTAGACTGATGGCCGCATCTAGCTTCGCTTCATGTTGATGGCGTATTGCTTGTTCAAGCCACACAATAGCTTGTTTTGGTTCGCCGAGATAACTGGCTAATAATCCTCTGTTGTTGAGAGCAACCGCCAGGTTCAGCATATCGCCCATCTCTTCAAATAAAGTGACCGCTTCCTGTAAAACCCGCTCCGCCTCTTGATAACGACCCTGCGCCATCCACAATTCTCCTAAATTGTTTAATGTTCCGGCCACACTGCGCTCGTCGGCCGCTTCACGAGAAAGATTCAGGGCTTCACGATAGTATGTTTCAGTTTGGTTCCAGTTGCCCAAAGTGAAATGTGTCGCCGCTAGATTATGCAGGGTGATTGCTTCACCTGCCTTGTGATTTGTCTCGCGTCTTAATGTTAAAGCTTGCTCAAAGCAGGCAATTGCTTCCGTATAGCGGCCTAAATCGTCGTAAACAACACCTAACATGTTAAGCGTGGCTGCTTCGCCAATCGGGGGACCGTGTTTTTGGCGCACGTCTAACGCCAGCTGCAAATAATCCAGGGCGCGCCCTGGCTGCCCCAGGCTGCGATAGCACCATCCCAAATCCTGCCCAAGACGCCCCAGTAAATCGAAGCGGCCAAGTCGTTGGGCTGCTTCCATGCCCGTTTCTATCCAATGGATATTTTCCTGCAGCAGCCCTTGCTTTTCGATAAAGCCATCCAGGCTAAACAGGAAGTTTAATGCCCGAGCCGCCCGCTCTCCCGGCGACATTTGCACCGCTTCATCCCAGTTAAGCACTTCCCAGGCGCGCCGCAGCTGGTCAAACTCTTTTTTAAGCAACGGCCAGTTCTCCTGGTTTTTGCCAGCATAGTCAAGCCAGAAATGAAGGTAGCGATCCCTGGCTCGGCTCATAACGCAGTGCTGCTTTGTATCGCTGCAGCTTGCGTGAGGATCAATTCCGCAGCCAATTCATCACCACTTGCCTTAAAAATCGTGGCCATATTTTGTAATACTTTTGCCTGTCCAGATTTATTACCAATTCCCTCAAAAACTGTTGCTGCCTGAACCAACAAAGCCAGCCCCGCCTGGTAATCTAGCGCTTCATAAGCAAGAATGCCCAGGCTGTTTAAAGCTTCTGCTTCTCCGTCTTTGTCCCCTATTTCCTGGCAAATGGCCAGGGCTTGCTGGTAATAACGGCTGGCGCTTTTCTTTTTTTGCAGCTGGCGCTGCACGGCACCCAGGTTGTGTAAGGTCAAGGCTTCGCTGCGGCGATTGCCTGACTGTCGATGCTGGGTTAACGCCTGTTCATAGTAACTTGCTGCTTCGGCATATTGCCCTAACTGCTTGTGCAGCAGGCCCAGATTGTTGGTCACTCGGGCCGCAGCCACAACATCCCCCTGACTTTCAAACAGGGGCAGGAGTTCCTGGAAATGTTGTTTTGCTTGCGCCAAATTCCCCTGGTCGAAGGCAATAATCGCCAGGTTGTTCAAAATACGGGCTTCATTGAGCGGATCCCCCAGCTGGCGGAACAGCGCCAGGGCCTCTAGTGAAAGTTTCTGCGCCTGTTCCAACTGTTTGGCACCCCGATATATCCAGCCTAAATTTGTTAGAACCGTCGCGACGCCTTCCCAATCTTCCAGCTGGTGGTAGAGATCGTAAGCCGCCTCCAGCAGCGGTGTGCTCTGACGCAGTTCACCAAGCTGGTAGTAGACCATCCCCATGCTATTTAAAATGCGTGCTTTCGACTCCTCATCTTCAGAATCGTAAACCAGCTCGTAAGCGCGCCGATAGTAGGTGAGAGCCTTTTCCAAATCACCCTGATTCCAATGGCAAAACCCCAAGTGAATAAACATGCTGGCAACCGCTTCACTATCTTCGGCGGCCAAAGACAAATTGGCCGCTTGATCAGCCCATTGAGCCCATAATTGAAACAGCCCGCGATGCTCAAAGAAACTTTGTAAGGCCCAAATGTAGTGCAGCATGGTTGCCTGGATTCTGTGGGAACACACTTGGGCCCACGCTCTTTCTATTTGGGGCAGTTCTGCTTCAATCCAGGGCCAATCCTGGGTGCGATTGGCGATTTGCGACAGCAAATATTGGCTGTGGCGCTCCCACGTCTTACTCATAAGTCCATCTCATCCATTAATTCCTGAGCATAATCAGCCAATAAGGCGTGCATCCAGTAACGGCCGTTTTCCTGTGGGTAAACCAGACCGCGCTGAATAAAACGCGCCACCGTATCTTCAGCCTCTGGCACACTGCATTCCCAAACGAAGGCAGCCATCTCAATCTGCCAGGTAACAGGTTCACCGCCAAAAATGGCCTACATGGCAAAACGTTCCTTGTCGAGAGGGGACAGCCGGTCCACACTTAGCCCCAAAATTGCCTGGAGGGATACCGGCTTTTCTTCGTCCAGCCCCAGTCTGCCTTCGGCCTGGAGCAGCTGCAGGCGCGCTGCGCGACGTTCCAGGAGTTCGTCAACCAAGCGCTGCATTCTTGAGGGCACATCAAGTTCGTTGGCCAACATGCGACCGGCCAGTGTTAGCGCCAGCGGCAAATATTCCAGCCGCTCACACAGCTGCTGTGCGGCTTTTCTGTTGTGGGCAACGGCCGTAGGGACGAGCCGGTTTAGCAGCTGCAGGGAGGACTCTGGGTCGAGGATATCTACCTGGATAGTGTAATCTCTCGTGGCAAAATGATGGGCGATCTCCGATTCCCGCGTGGTGAAAATGAGACGACCAGCTGGCCCGGCGACATTAAACTGCTCGCCCTGCTGGATGTCCCATACATCATCAACAATGAGCAATGCCTGACGATCGTACAAAATTTCTTGTAGACGTTGACGGCAGCTGTTTTCATCCCGTTCCGGCAGTAAATCTACCCCTAGAGCACTTCCCCAATCTTCCTGCAAAAAACGAATCGTTGGCTTTGGCCCTAACGCAATCCATAAAATCCCATCGGGAAAGGCGTCACGTATACCCGCACGCCGTCCCAGGGCCAGCGTCAAAGTGGTTTTACCTACCCCACCCATTCCTCTCAGCGCCAGCGGTGTGACATTTTGCGCCTTTTCCTCCCCGACCTGCAGCTTTGTTACGATTTCGGAAAGCAGAGCCTCCCGACCAAATACGCCTTGTGGTGGCAGGTGTGGCACCATAAACGGCGCAGGTAAGTTAGCTGAATGGCGTGGGGAAGTTGCAGCTTCTGCGGGCAGTGGAGACAAAGCCTGTTGACGACTCTCTTGAGTTGTTGAAGGGTCTTGGAAATTTGTTTCTGACAGCCAAGAAGCATCGATCGAAGAAACTTCGTCCGCACCCAAATTTTTGTATCCCCCAGATTCTAACAAATCGTTGGCTTCCTCTTTACTCCTGATGCCACCACATTGGTGCAGCACCCGGATCAGGCCAAGCAATAGAAGGCGATCTTCATGGGGAATTACGCGCCCTTTTTTGCCACCCGTCTCCCACCGGGAGACATCGACATGAGAATATGTTGGTAAACCAGCAACCTCTCCTAACAGCTCGCCCAGACGCTCCTGGGTTAAGCGGCCGTTATCAACCGGATCCCGACTGCGTAAGCGGTACTCCTGAAGTAGTTTGCCAAACGCAGATCGCTCAGTGTGTCTGTGTTTATGAGCCATTGATTCCTCCGCAAATACTTTCTTTTTCTGGCAAGTTTTGTGCGCCTTCTGGCATGTTTTTGACGCATTCACCCCTTTATTATCTGAGACATACCCGCAAGAAAGAGTGGCCATTCCTTCAAGCGAATTTAACAACCTATCTGTTTGAAGGAGAACGTACAATGAATACAATTGTCTCAGTTTTACAAGTTGCCCGCGTGTGGCGCGTCTGGCGCAAGGCTCTCAGTACTGGAGTTTTTGCCCTGGCGGTTGTCATTCTGCTCAACTTTGGTCAGCCAGATCCTACCGTAAATACGGGTGGCTGTTCAGCCCCGATAGGCGAGTGCTCTGTCGGTTAGTCCGTTCGTAAGCGTTTAGATGTGGCGGGTGATCAATAAACCGGATCACCCGCCCTTTTTTGTTTCCATTACAGCATCTAATCGGGCGAGCGCATCAAACAGCTCCCCTTGCAGATTTGTCATTCGGCGCTCTGTGTCATATCTGTCAAGCAAGCTCTTTGCTTCGGTAAAAACCTTATACGCCTCTTCCGGTTTACCCTGATCCACCAGTACGTCGCCAAGTCTTCCCAAGGAATTAGCCATTTCAAGAGGTTCTGAAAGATGCTGCCACTGTTGGATGCTTTCCCGAAGTAGTTGCTCTGCTTCTGAGTGCCTTGCCTGCACGTAAGCCACATTGCCAAGGTTGTTCAGTGAATAGGCCTGATAATAAGTATGCCCTGCCCTTTCCAGGAAGGGCCTATCGATCTGCTGAAAAACAGCTTCGGCTTTTTGATACTGTCCCTGTTCAAAATAAAAAGTGCCTTCTGCCAGGTAAATCAGGGTGCGATCCAGCTCGCTGGCTGTGCTGTTTAAAACCTGCCTGGCTTCTTGGTAACAGTTGGCAGCCCGCTCTGGTTCTTGCTGCCTTTGAAAAACCCAGGCCAGATTGCGCAGCGTTCGCGCCAGTTCCGGGCCATAGCCTAAATACCGCCAAATCGACTCTGCTTCACGCAGCAGCCGGGCAGAGAGAGGAAACTGACCCTGCATAAATGCCACCATGCCTAACATATTCAGCGTTCCCGCCCGCTCTTTGCCAGATAACTGAAGCCGTTCAAATTGTTCCAGCGCCTGATAACCGTTTACCGAGGCTTTTTCATATGATCGGTTACGCATGTGGGCATTCCCTAAATAAAAGTGGGAACGAGCGATTTCTCTATCGTCTTTAATTTGTAGAGCAATTGATAGCGCCTTTTGGTGAAGATTTAAGGCTTCGCTTACCTGATGATTCAAGCGATATACTTCGCCCGTGCGGTTAAGGAGATAACCATAGACAGTGGGAGTTCCCTCAAACTTCTCTGTGACCGCTTGCAACAAGGATAGCCACTGAGCAGCATTTCCTCTTTGTTCAATATACCGGAACAGGAGGTCAAATAAACTTTGCCAAATGGCTTGAAGCTCCGGGTCAATTTTCTCCTCTGGCAAGTTCAAGCTGAACTGAAGCACTCGAACCAGATTTTCTTGTTCATTATCAAACAAGTGCCACTCTTTATCCGAAAGCTGCTGGAGATACTGCTGCCAAAATGCAAGTCCATTCATAATCGCCTGGCGTGGCTGAGTATCATCCCCTTTGGCGCGCCAACGGCTGATGATGTACTGTTCGGTTAATCGGTGAATGCCGTACTTCCGTTCGTATAAATGGCCGTGTGGTTCGATTAAGCAGCTCTCAACCAGTTTGGTTAAGATCGGCCAAAGCGTTTCCCCCGGCAAGCTGGAAATAGCTTGTAAATATTGTCGAGTACCGCCACCTGGTGCAACGAAAGGCATCACGCGCATCAACTGCTGCTCGATGGGCAGCAGAGTTTTCCACAAATCGTCATAAATTGAGCGATAGACACGAGCAATATGATCGGGCTGGCCAATTTGCCACCCCTGGATAATTTCCGACAGAGAATAGATTTTTGCCAGACGGGGGATAAGCCGGAGGGCGAGTGGGTTACCACCGACTACAGCATATACCTGTTGCAAATCGGTCTCCCTGGCCTGCTGCAAAATTGCGGCTCCGGCCACTTCCACCTGATAGTTGAGCAGCTGTATTGCCTGCTCATAGGGGAGTTCTGGAATGGAAACATGAATTGTCTCTACATCGATAGCGGGCTGTTGTTGGGCGGTTAACAGGCATTTGCCTGAGCCAATCGTCTCTTGCAGCTGCTTGAGCAAAGCTGGGGAAGAAGCATCCAGATCATCGATCACTACAAGATGGGGCTGGCGTTGGAGCATAAAACGGAGGCGAGCCAGCTGTTTTGCCGGAGTAGATTCGGCACGATTTTCCAACAAAAGCCGATGGCCTAACGCAATCGCAATGGGAGAGTTGTGCTCATCAGAAACATGGAAGGGGATTTCTTCCGCTGAAAACCAGACAACTCGGGCAAACAGGTCTTGACGAATGGCTTCACGGGTTGCAGCATCAGCAACGGCCGTCTTGCCAATGCCCCCAATGCCGGTTAAGACGATTAGGCGAGTTGATGACATCTTTAAATGATTGACAATTTCCTCAATCAGTGGCTCAACGCCAAACAGGCGCGAGTAAGATGGCGCTGGTAACAGTGCCTCTTGTTCGGCTGCGGAGAGACGGTGCTCACCGGAGGTGGGGGAGTCGGTTTGCCACAAAGGATTTATCTGAACACATTCTTTCTCATCCAGCGGTCGGTAATTACCGGCGTGAAGCAGGCGGTTTGCCTCTGCTTTCGTGGCGATGCCGCCACCGCGATGCAGCACCTTGATGAGGCCCACCAGTACATGCCGATCATCGCGACGAATTTTGTTTAGCCCACGCTCCCAGTTGCTAACCGTGCTGCCTGTATAGGTTTCAACGCCAGATTCAATGCTTAGCAGCTCGGCCAACCGTTCCTGCGACAGGGAACGATTCCTCTCCCGGTCGTGACACTTTGTCCGATAACTTCTTAAAATTTCGCCGAATTCATTCATCTTGCCCCAGGTCAGTCACTCTACTGAAATAACAACTCAAGAAAATCTTGAAGAAATTCAAGGTTTATCCCCTGTAACCGGGCACCCACCCTCTGTAAGCTAATTATAGCAGAACAGACTAACACTTTTCTGACACAAGGATGGTGCATATGAAACAAAATCACTCCTATGCCACAATGGCTGCTTACGCTTCTGGGCTTAAGGGCTGTCGACGCTTACGTTTTGGCTGTTTGTTTCTTCTCTTCATCTTCTTTCTGGCTATTTGTGGCTTGCTGACCTTACTTATTTACCCGCGTTCGGCCCGTGCCGCCGCCGAAGAACGGCCGTTAACCGTCTGGCTCCTTATCGACAACTCTAACTCCATGTTTGATAAACAAGGTGTCGGTTCAGACCCCGACCTTCTCCGTCTGGATGCTGCGCGGCTTTTTCTCAGCTACCTGGGGGTTGATACCAGCACCGCCCAGCATCAGGCTGGCGTCATCTTTTTTGGCAGCGACGCAGTGACGGCCGTTCCCCTCACGCCTCTGACGGACGAAACCCAGCGGGCCGACCTGTTTTCTCAAGTTGCTGCACCAACGCGGCAGGGCTGGACAGATCATCTGCTGGCATTGGACCTGGCCCAAAACCAGCTCAATGCTCAGCCAGCCGGTCAGCGCAGCGCCGTTATTCTGCTAACCGACGGCAAGCCGGAATGGAGCAACACGCCAACCGATGCCGAACTGGCCGCGTACCAGTCTGCCCTGAAAACCCGCAGTGAGGTATTGGCCGCCAACAACATTCCCCTGTTTATTATCCTCCTGGCCAACGGCGCGACGGACAGCGATCCCACCATTGCGGCGGTTTGGCAGCCGCTTTGGCAGGCCATGAGCGCGGCCACACCATCAGGCGCATATTTTGTGGCGCGCGAGGCCGCCGACCTGCCTGGCATCTACCATGATATTGCCGCCTTACTGGCCGGTAACACCACAGAAGGGATTATCTTTGAAACGGCCGTTCCCATTTCTGGCACCAGCACCACCGTAAACATTCCGGCCAACCTGGCCCAGCTTACCCTGGTCATCAGTAAAGAAAACCCGGCGCAAACCATTTCTGTCAGCACCCCGGATGGACAACCGGTTGAGGTCGGGGGTGTGAGGGTGCGCCGCGCTGGAGGTAAGGGTATCACGCGGGAAGAGATTTGGGTCATAGAGGAACCAATAGCCGGCGAATGGACTATTCACATTGAAGGGGAAGGGGAGGTCACCATCTGGCAGGATAGTAAAGCCAATCCTTTAACTATAGCCACCTTCCTGGCAACCACGGCCGCCCCAGATGAAGCCCTATCTGAGTCCTCATCTGAGGCAACTGCCTCCTCCCGTGCCGCACCAGCGGTGGCGATTACCGTAAGGGCGACGGCCTTGCCGATTACACCAACCCTGCCGCCCCATTCCACTCAGACAACAGGGCTGACTGTTCTGGCAACGCCCGTCGAAGCGGCCCCATCCGATGAACCCTCGTCATTCCGCTGGCTTTGGCCCGTCGGGCTGGGCGGCCTGCTGCTGGTATCGGTGGCCAGCATGCTGCTTATTCACCAGGCGGGACAGCAGCCTCGTTTGACAGGAACTTTGCGCCTCTTACACGGCGCCCAAACCGACCAGGGTCAAACCCTGGTGGAGCTGGAGAACTTAAACAGATCTAGTGTGCGCCTGGGCTGTCCCCCAGCAGAAATCACCCTGCCGGGTGTGCAGGCGCAAGTTGTTCTGACTGCGGGTCGCTCTCTCGGGGAAACCGAGGAAGTACGGGTACGTCCCCGCAACGGTACCGTGTTTCTAAACGGCGCAGAGCTGCATCAGGAAAAGCCGCTTGATGACACCGTCGTTTTGGATTTAGGTGGCATTCAGCTCCGTTACGAAAACTTACGCCTGCGTCGGGCGCAGC
>CAZDSN010000071.1:9573-11056 GCA_964507675.1 uncultured Ardenticatenaceae bacterium
GATTTAGGTGGCATTCAGCTCCGTTACGAAAACTTACGCCTGCGTCGGGCGCAGCGTGAACAATCCCACCTCTTGGGGCAATTGCCGCATTCATCATAAGTTGGCCTCAGCCAAACTGGAGAAAGTTATGACAGACCAATTGGAAAACCATTACGAGAAACCAACAGAAGCTGGTCTAAACAGTATGCAGTTCGAAATGACCAGCAGCGCAGCGGGCGTCCGGCAGCAGCAGCTGCTGCAAATGCGCCCCACCCTTATCATCGGCATTGGTGGCAGTGGGCAGCTCATCCTGGCCAATCTGAAATCCCTGCTGCAATCCAGCTTTGGCGACGGCTGGCGCCGTCGCATTCGTCTGCTGGCCTTCGACACCACCGAAGAGACGTTTCAAATGCAGAGTGAAAACGGCCTGGTGACGCTCGAACCCGATGCGGAGTTTTTTGACATCGGTAACGTGCCCGTCAACAGCATTGTGCGCAATATTGACAGCCAGGCCGCTATCAAAGAGCGGCTGGGCCCGGTCCTGGCCAAACTGCCGGTGGGTGTCCTGCGCAGCGGCTCTAAACAGCTGCGTCCGTTTGGCCTGATGGCCATGCTCTGGAATCATCCCACGGTGGTTGGCCAGCTGCGCCAGGCGCTATGGGCGCTGGCCGGCCGTAACCAGACGCTGGAACAGGTAACCCAGCAGCAGGGGATCAACGTATTTATCTGCTGCAGCCTGGTAGGTGGCACCGGATCGGGTGGCTTTTTGGACATGGCTTACCTGATTCGTGACAGCTTTAAAGACCTTGGCTCCCAGGCGGAATTTTGCCACATTACCGGAATTGGTTTCCTGCCCCAGGCGTTTTTTGGCATTCGTGGGCCAAATCTGCTGCCCAACGCCGCCGCCAGTTTAGAAGAGTTGAATCATCTCATGATAAAAGGCAGTTTCCAGGCTCGCTACCCGGACGGCCGTGTGCTGCAAACGCGCGAATCCCCCTTCGATATCTTCCATGTCCTGGACGGGGTGGACCAAAGCGGCCGTACCTGGACCGATATTCACGCCGTGGCCAACATGGCGGCTCAGGGCATCTTTTTGCAAATGGGCACCCAGCTCGGGCGCAAGGGGGAAAACGCCTTTGATAACCTGGATGAAATCCTGACCGGACGCACGATGGGTGGGGAAGGCACCTTCCTGGCTAGTTTTGGCAAAGGAGAGCTGCGCTTTGACGCGCCGCGTGTGGCCCATCTGTTCACAGACTGGCTCTTGCAAAACATGATTCAAAGCCACTGGCTGCAAACGGCCGCTTTAGAGACGGTCCAACAACAAATGACGATGTTAGAAACGGTAAAAGCCGACACGCTTCGTCTGGCACTGTTGGTAGACCCTGACACGGCCGCGCCACTTTATTTGGATTTAAGCCAGCCGGGCTGGCTGCAGCGCAAAGCTCCTGGTGAAGTTGCTGCCGAAGCGATGCGTTACTTGAAGGAGTATGAACAGGCACGG
>CAZDSN010000072.1:0-10804 GCA_964507675.1 uncultured Ardenticatenaceae bacterium
TCCAAAAGCTGCGCGTATTCGTTGTAAATCTCCGCCTGTGCGGCGTCAATTTCACGATTCAGCAACAAGGACATATCAAATGGTTGCTGCACGATAGTTACCTGACTGGGGTCATCTGGATTGATGCCAGATTTACGCAAAGCGGCAAATACTTCCCATTCGTTGCCAAAGCCCCAGGTTCCCACGCGCTTGCCAGCCCAATCAGCCGGACTGGTTAGCCCAGAGTCGGCCCAGGAGACTTGCAGCGTACCGCTGCGTTGGAAAATCTGGGCAATGTTGACCAGGTCTGCGCCCTGTTCCCGCGAGGCCAGCATCTTCGGCACCCAGGCCACGCCAAATTCGGCATCGCCGGCGGCCACAACCTGCTGCGGTACAATTTCCACCGCGCCTTCTAAAATGGTTACGTCCAGACCTTCATCTTCATAAAAACCTTGATCCAGCGCCGCGTAATAGCCGGCAAATTGGGATTGGGTCACCCACTGCAATTGCAATCGCACGGGGGTAAGTTCGGTAGGGGTATCTTCGTCACCAGTGGAGCCGCCGCAAGCAGCCAGGGTCACTGCTAGCAGCAAAGCCAATGCCAAAACAATAAAACTGCGCTTCATCTCTTTCCTCCTTCGAAAATAGTGGTCAGTGAACGGTGGTTAGTGGTCAGAAAATTCGTGCCATTCGTGGAATTCGTGGCAAAAATTTTCATCCATCGCGGATTTTCAACTTGCTCTACATCCTGCCGGCCATCACCTCCTATTTTTCGCGGCGGCGCACGGAGACGTGCCAGGGGATAAGCAGCCGCTCCAGGGCCAGAATAACCAGGTAAAAGGTAATACCAACGACGCAAGCGATAATAATCGCCGCCCAGGCAAAGTCGAAACGGAAGCGGGCGGCCTCCTGGGTGATAAACACGCCCAGGGCGGAACGGTTGCCGCCGAAATATTCGCTGACCACGGCGCCAATCATACTCAGCGCCGCGGCAACTTTGAAGGCGTTGAACATGTAGGGCAGAGCGTTGGGCAGGCGCAGGCGCAGCAGCACCTGGCGTTCGCTGGCGGCGTAAGAGCGCATCAACTCCAGGGCGGCGGGATCAACCAGCGTCAGACCGCGCACGGTGTTAATCATCATGGGGAAAAAGACGATGACGGCCACAATCAGCATTTTAGAGAGAGGATTGTCTATGCCAAACCAGTTGTTGAGAATAGGGGCAAAGGCGATGATGGGCACGGAGTTAGCAGCAATGGCAAAGGGCATCATGGTTTCGCTGGCGGCAGTCCAGCGGGCAGTAGCCAGCGCTGTCAGGATACCCAACGTGCAGCCAATGAAGAAGCCCCCCAACGCTTCTTTGGTGGTGAACCAGCCGATGTGCAGCAGGCGGTCTATGTTTTCGCGCAGGGCGGTGAAAATGGCGGAAGGGGCCGGCAGCAGAAAAGCTTGAATGTCGAACAGGCGCACAAATAGCTCCCATAACAGGATGGCGGCGCAGAAGATGAGGATTGCCGGCATATACTGCCCCCACCAACGCCCCCGCGGCGACAACGTCGTGTCTACTGTTGCGGCCACGTCGCTGAAACCGGTTACGTCAATTTCTGCCCCCGACGGTGGGCGGCCAACCGGCTGCTCATCGCTCACAGCGTATACTCCTCAGCCCGCCGCAGCCATTCACGCACTTCGTTGACCAGCTCAAAGTAGCGGGTTTCGGTGCGGGTTTGGGGGTGACGGGATGCCGGCAAATCCACCTCCACGACGTGCATAATGCGTCCCGGCCGGGCCGACATGACCACAACGCGGCTGGACAAAAATACCGCTTCGGCAATGCTATGAGTAATAAACAGCACAGTGGTATCGGTGCGCTGCCAGATGCGGTGCAGTTCCATGTTCATCCGCTCCCGCGTCATTTCATCCAGCGCGCCAAACGGCTCATCCATCAACAATAAGGCCGGTCTGATAGCGAGGGCGCGGGCAATGGCTGCCCGCTGCTGCATTCCCCCTGATAATTGCCACGGGAAATGTTTCTCAAAACCGGCCAACTCCACCAGCGTCAGCATCTCCCTGGCGCGCGCCTCCTGCTCCGCTTTGCTAAAACCCTTTAACTCCAACGGTAACTGCACATTCTTGAGCACAGTGCGCCACTCATACAACACTGGCGCTTGAAAGACCATGCCGTAATCCTGATCCAGCCGCGCCTGGTGGGCTGGCTTGTCGTGTACCTGCACGCGCCCTGAAGTTGGCGTGACCAGGTCGGCCACCAGCCGCAGCAGGGTGGATTTGCCGCAGCCAGAAGGGCCAATGATGGACACAAACTCGCCCGGCTGAACCGTCAGGTCTATGTCTTTGAGGGCCACTGTCT
This sequence comes from uncultured Ardenticatenaceae bacterium, assembly GCA_964507675.1. Classification (GTDB taxonomy): domain Bacteria; phylum Chloroflexota; class Anaerolineae; order Promineifilales; family Promineifilaceae; genus JAGVTM01. The sequence goes on from CAZDSN010000072.1 coordinate 2,342, forward strand.
GGCGACGCTCCCCTTCGCCAAAGATTTTCGTTACGTTTTGCAGAGAAACGACAGGTGGAGTCATGAATCCTTTTTTTGTACAGGCGGCGCACCTCTGCGCCGTCAACCGTTCACAAAGCGCGTCAGGTTATAGGGCATTCAGGGGGCGCTGCCGCCCGCGCAAAACGAGCGTTTCGGTCACAGAGACGACGAGAAAGAAGAATATGCCCACCAACGCAGAGGCAATGATGGCCGCCCACAAGCGGGAGGGACCAGAAATATAGTAGGAGTTGTAGTTTAGAATAGCGCCGCCCAAACCATCCCGAATGCCTGAGGGCAGTTCGCCAATGATGGCGCCAACGACGCTGGCGGTGGCAGACACTTTCAGGGCAGTGAAGATGTAGGGCAAAGCAGCGGGAAAACGCAGCTTCCACAAGGTCTTCCACTCCGAAGCGGCATAGGAGCGCATTAAGTCTAAAGCCATCGGATCGGGAGAGCGCAAACCGCGCAAAGTGTTGATGGTCACAGGAAAGAAGGTGAGATAGGCAGAAATGACGGCAACGGAGAGCCAACCGGCTTGCAGCCAGATAATGACCATCGGAGCTACGGCCAGAATGGGGACGGTTTGAGAAGCCACGACAAAGGGCATCAGGCCGCGCTCTAGCAGGTTGGAGTGGGTGAAAATAACGCCGAGAGCAAAACCAAGCAGGCCGCCCAAAACGAAACCAGTGACAGCTTCACGGAAGGTAAAGATGCCGGCACTCAATAACAAATACCCCAATGCCGGCCCATTGCGCCGCGATGGCCGGGCAAAAGCCCCCAACACATCCCACACGTGCGGTAAGTTCAAATCAGAGGCAATCTTGAAGTGCAAAGGGGGCGTGTGCGTCAGACCAAATGGATTCGTTTCCGGTCGCCAGGGATCTCCTCCCACCCATTTCATACCTTCCCAGACAACGGCTATCAACAGGAGAATGAGAGCAAAAGAAAGCGCCTGGCGCAGGGGACGGGGCAGTGAACGGGCAGAGGCAGCGGCGGGGCGATCACTCATGCTGCCATTGTACCAAAATCTGACCAGCCCACACAAAACCAGCCAGGGCATCAGCGCCTGACGATGCGCCTATCGTCACAATGGCGTCTACGGCTGCTTTGAGCGCGTCCGGTTGGCCGGCAGACAGGGCAGGCAGGAGTTGGTGCCAGTGGCTGCTGACGTTCCCAACTGCGGCTGCCGCCAGCCAGGCAGCCGACAAGGATGTGGTGCGCGGGCCGGCAGCGGCGGCTATGGCCTGGTTAAACAAGCGCGCTCTGGCTGCCGGCCAGACCAACCATAACGCCGCCATCACTCCCAACAAAAAATCATCTCCGGCGGGAGTCAGTCCCGGCCCCACGCCGCCCAACTGCTGCGCTCCATGGCAACACGCTGCCAGGTCACCCTGTTGGAAGCCAGCTTGCAGCGCCGCCTGCGCCTTTTGGGCTGTAGCGACATAGGGGGTTTGCGTTAGTGAGCATGGCGGCAGCCATGCTGGCAGCCGCGCCAACGCTGCCGCCAGCGCCTGAGGTGGCACGCCCTGCCAATCAGGACAGGATTCCCACAAAGCAGCCCCAGCGAGATGGATAGACAGAGGCGGCAAGGCTAATGTGTGGCGGGTTATAGATGCCGGCATTCCCGGCGCCAGCCAATGGCGAAAGCCGCCTGCCAGCAGCGTTACGACAATGGTAAACGGGCCTATGCCTGATGCTGGCAGCGCCAGAGACAACCACTCTTCCCGCTCATTACGCAAGTTGCACGCCTGGTCAAAAACAGAATGCACCACTGCCTGCTGCGTTTCTTGCAACCAGCGCCAGGCGGGCAGGCTGATAGTGGATGCCGGAACGTTCATGGAAACGGCGATTGGGGCTTGTAGGTTGTCATTTGACTCACATCTTCGAGCGTGGGTAAACGGGAATAGCCGCCCACAGCACAATTCCCCGGTCTGACAGGAATCGTCTGATAATGCACAGCAAGCGCCAGCCACTCATTTCAGGCAGTGCCGGCCACCTTATGGTGCGATAAGAAGTAGTTCATCATGGGTCCAGACATGAGCGAAGTGACAAGCGCCATCACAACCACGGCCACAAAGATGCGCGCATCAATCACCCCGTTAGTTAACCCTACGCCAGCCAGGATAATGCCTGTAGCCCCCCGGGCATTTAGCCCAAAACCAATGGCCCAGGCTTCGCGGTTTAGCGGCATCCCCGCCGCTCTGGCGCCTAATAACACTGCGCCAACTTTACTGACGCAGGCAACTACCAGAATGAGCAGCACGAGTCCCAGGTCGAAGTTCGTAATAAAGTTGGTGGTCATACCCATAGATACAAAGTAGATGGGCGCAAAAAAACTGAGAACAAAGTGACCAATGACATCATGGGCTTCGTTTTGTTCTTCATTGTCGCCGCCCAGCACAACGCCTACCAGGAAAGCCCCCAAAAAGGCGTGGATGCCTAATGCCTCGGAAGCGCTGCCGGCAACCAGGATCACCAGGGCTGTAAGCGCGATGAAGCCAGTCGGCCAGGCGACGTAAGATTTAGCCCAGTGGAGGGCGCGTGGCCCAAGCCAACGCCCAACACTTAAAATGACGACGAAGAAGAGAATGACCAGGGTAATGCTCATCGGTAAACTGGTGCTGGCCGCGCTGCCAGATGGGGCAATGTCGCTCAGAATAACAGCGAATAAGGTCCAGTTCATCAGGTCGTCCACGATGGTGGCGGTCATAATGAGGGTGCCGATCTCGCCTTTAAGCAACCCCAGGTCCATAAGGATACGGGCAATGACTGGATTGGCGGAGTTTGCCAGATTCATGCCAATAAAGAGGGCGAAGGAGAAATAATGCTTTTGCACGGCTGGCCCCCAATACTCACGGGGTATCAAATAAACCAACCCCACGCCTATGGCAATGGGTAAGAAAGTGCCAATAAATCCAATGAGAACCGCCCGCCGCCCTAGCTTTTTCAGATCGGACAAATTGACTTCCAACCCGGCCACAAAGAGGAAAAAGAGCATCCCCATCTTAATAGAGGCATCTCGAATAACGGCCACATTGGCCGAGGATTGAAACAGCCAGGCATATATACTGGGGGCCACCACGCCCAAAATGGTTGGGCCCAAAACGATACCACCGAACATTTCACCTACTACCGCTGGCTGTTTTATTTTTCGCATTAATTGCCCAAAAATCACAGCACAGGCAAGCATGGCGGTCACTTGCAAAGAGAACTTCACAAAATCTTGAGAACTCATCCTTGTACTCCTGATAACGGTTTGTTTCTGAAACTAAACAATGTTGTTTAGACAATTCTCTTGGCGTTAGATGCTTCGGTTGCCTTGTATTCACTGGGCAGCAAGCGGGAAAAGTAAATCCATTCCAGCATGGGGGCCGTCATGAAAGTGGTGATAAGGGCCATAAGCACCATCATGGTAAACATAGCCGGGGAAAGGACGCCGATATCAAGCCCGATGTTTAACACAACCAGTTCCATCAAACCTCGTGTATTCATCAAGATTCCCAATGCGCTCGATTCACGCCAGGAGAGACCGGTGACACGAGCAGCCAGGGTAGAACCACCGAACTTGCCGGCAACAGCTACCAGGATGATCAGGAAGCAGTAGAACCACATTTCGGCTCCGCTAACCAGACCAATACTGGTGCGCAAACCGGTGAAGGCAAAAAAGAGGGGCAGAAGGAGCACGACAGCCACGTACTCTAACTTTTCGGTCAGGGTCTGCACAAAACCATAATGTTTGGGCATAATGGCTCCCATCAGAAAGGCGCCAAATAAGGCGTGAATGCCGAGCCATTCGGTAATGAGCCCCGAAGCCAACACCAATAGAAAGATAATAGCCATAATGTCCTGGCTTAATTTGCTGCGCAATTTGAAAAGCGTTTCCAGGTTATTTAACAAAGGCCGCACCACAAATATCATCCCCAAGATATAGGTAGTTGTTCCCAGGATTGTCACCCACAATGGCGTTGATACCGCACCCGCGCGGACCAGCAAGACCACTCCCGCCAATACGGCCCAACCCGTCACATCATCTACCGCGGCGCAGGCAATGGTGACAGAACCAATCCGCGTGCGGAGTAAGTTGCGTTCCGTCAAAATACGGGCCAGAACAGGAAAGGCCGTAATGCTCATGGCAATGCCCATAAACAGGGCATAATGAACGAAAGAAACGCTGTCATCAGAAAGACGCGGGTACAGGTAGAGCGCCAGCAGCGTTCCTAAGAAGAAAGGAGCCAGGATACTCACGTGACTGGTGACAACAGCCGCATGTCCACGACCGCGCAAGATTTGGGGATCCAGCTCCAACCCCACTAAGAACATAAAAATGAGCAGGCCAACCTGGCTGAGCGCATTCAGATAGCCCAAACTGTCTGGTGGAAATAGCGCAGTCGAGAGCCCAGGAGCTAACCAGCCAAGTAAGGATGGGCCAAGCAAGATTCCGGCCACCATTTCACCCATCACCTGAGGCTGGTGGACCTTGCGAAAGATAAAACCAACGATACGGGCGACAATGAGAATGACGCCGATCTGAATGAGTAACGTGGGTAGGTGTAACATTAGTGACCTTCTATTGCCTCAGCCTGGCGTGGCTGACGAAAGGCAGTGAGGGTGAACGGTGTTTTGCAGTCAGGCAAACTAATAGCGCCGATCAGGTAGTTGGGGTCGCGCTGACGGTCAACGGTGGCCTGGAAAGCGACCGTTTCTGAATGCTTTGGTATGGTTGTGATGGTTAGTTCAGTTAACCTTCCCTTGAAACTGGTCTTTTCCACTGTATTGAGTTCCAAAACAAGGTACAGCCCAGATTGAGAAACGGTAAGGACTGGCTGAATGCCCTCCGCAAACAAACTGGCGCAGCCGGCATCAGTCAGAGTGGAAGCTGTTAACTCTAGCTGCCAATCCCCCCCCACAGAAACGGGTGGTTTCAAGTCGCTGCCAAGTCGCAGGAGTCCTAAAACACCCAATATAGGAATCCCCGCTAAAACGAGATAATGGAGAACTGCTTTCATTGCACAATCCTCTTTAGACAATTTAACAATTGTCTAGAAATGAATTCGTCAAACGGTCGCCAACGAACTGAGACAGATTAGTTCATCGTAACAACTTCGGTCGTTCAGATGCTAAAGCCAGACTGCTACGACCAGACCGTTAAGGCCATACCGCTAAAGTGGCGACGACGAGTCGAACCGAAAAATTATGGGGGGATGGTTACCGGGAGTTGCTGCTTATAACTGTTGAACCAAATGCCACAGGCGACTAGGATGCAGTGGAATCTGGCAAATCTCCAGGTCAGGCTGATTGAGGGCATCTTCTACAGCCTGGGCAAAGAGCGGGGCAACAGGAATCGCCCCCGCTTCGCCAGCTCCTTTCACCCCCAGTGGATTAAGCGGCGACGGCGTGACCTCGTGTCCCACTTCCACACGGGGCACGTCCAGAGCTGTCGGCAGTAAAAAGTCCATGAAGGAACCTGTCAGCAGTTGGCCGTTTTCGTCAAACACCAGTTCCTCATAGAAGGCGTTGCCAATACCTTGAGCCACGCCGCCGTGAATTTGCCCATCCAGGATCAATGGGTTAATGACCCGGCCACAATCATGCACCACCACATATTTCAAGATGTTAACCAGCATTGTTTCTGGGTCAACCTCAATAATCATAGCATGAACGCCGCTGGCTGTCGCCCCGCGCTCGGGCCCAAAATAGTTGGTCGCTTCCAATCCTGGCTCTGAACCCGGTTTGACAGCGCCGCGCAGCGGGTTGGCTTGCTGCGCCAGTTCACCCAAAGGCAGGCAGCGGTCAGGTACGCCCTTGACGCGCACTTCGCCATGGACGATTTCCAAATCTTCCACCGCCGCTTCCAGCAATTCGCTGGCCAGGCGCAATATTTTCTGGCGCACATCGCGTGCCGCTTCATTGATGGCGTTACCTGCCACCACCGCGCCGCGACTGGCAAATGTGCCTGCGCCCCAGTAGAACTGGTCAGTGTCCCCCGTCACTACCTCCACATCCCGCACGTCTACGCCCACTTGATCGGCCACAATCTGGGCAAAGCTGGTGAAATGCCCCTGCCCCTGCGTGCCCACGCCGGTGACCACCGATACTTTGCCGCTGGCCTGCACCTGAACGCGCGCGCCCTCATAGGGACCAATGCCTGTGCCTTCCACGTAGGCCACGATGCCAATGCCCACATGGCGACCTTCCGCCCGCATTTGCGGCTGGATTTCGTCAATAAATGCGCGATAACCAATCATGTCCAGCGCTTTGTCCAACACGGGTTCGTAGTTGCCGCTGTCGTACACCAGCGGCGTGAAGTCCTGGTAGATGATTTCATTGTTGTAGGGAAAGGCGTCGGGGGGAATGAAGTTGCGCCGGCGAATTTCGGCGCGATCCAACCCCAACGCCTTTGCGCCCAGGTCTAGCAGGCGCTCCACGACAAAGACGCCGTGCTGCCTGCCGGCGCCGCGGTAAGGGGTGACAATGGGTTTGGTGGTAAACACGGCTTTGAACTCAGAGTAATAGTTAGGAATGTGATAGGGCCCCAGCAGGGTGCACTGGCTGTTAATGGGCACGGTCAGGCCATAGGGCATGTAAGCGCCGCCGTCGTGCAAAAATACGTCGTGGATACCCAGAATGTGGCCTTCGCTGTCCAGGGCAATCTCGGACTGGTGCACCTGGCCCCGTTCCTGGGTGGTAGCCACAAAGTTCTCGGAGCGATCTTCAATCCATTTGACGGGGCGCTCAAGCTGGAGGGCGGCCCAGGGGATGAGCATCTCTTCGGGGTAGAACATCATAATTTTGGGACCAAAACCGCCGCCAATGAACGGGGCGATAACGCGCACCTGTTTTTCGGAGAGACCGAGCATGGCGGCCAGGCCGTTGCGGATAGGAATGGGGGCCTGGGTGGTGTCCCAGATAGTCAGGCGCTGTGCTCGCCGGTCCCAGTCGGCGACGATGCCGCGATTTTCCATGGCGGCGGCAGTGCCGCGGTCATAGAGGAAGCGGCGTTGGATGAGGGTATGGGCCTGCTGCCGCGCCTGCGCATAACTGCCTTTGGTTTGAATGACGTGCGCGCCGATGTTGCTGTCCAGGTCGTCGTGTACCAGAGGGGCGCCGGGGGCAATGGCAGCTTCGAGGTCGGTAACTGCCGGCAGCGGCTCATATTCCACCCACACCTCCGCTGCCGCATCTTCCGCAATATAGCGACTTTCGGCCACCACCATAGCCACAATCTCCCCCAGATGGCGCACCTTGTCCTTTACCAGGGGCACCTGCGTTCGCTCGTGAAACACAATATCCTTAATAGGCGGCGGCGACACAAGCAAAGGCCCATGCTGCCAGTAATCGCCCAGATCAGCCGCCGTATACGCCGCCAGCACCCCATCACGCGCCAGCGCCGTGGCCGTGTCAATAGACAGAATGCGGGCATGGGCATACGGGCTGCGCACAAATGCCACATGCGCCATCCCCGCCAACTGCACGTCATCTACAAACAACGCCTGCCCCATTAACAAGCGCGGGTCCTCATTCCGCTTAATCCGCTCACCAAAAAACTGCGTCGCCATTGGTTTCTCCTATTCTGACTACGACAGGCGATCTGCTAACAAAACGCGCTGCTAAAAGGCTTCTAAGAACGTTGCCTTAATTGGCATCTTAAAATGCACACGCGAACATGGAAATCCTTCTGTACCAATTCTTGTGCCTGTTTGTTTCATAGCGTTATTGTACCAAAACCAGCGTGAGAGAATGAGTGAAACAATCGCTCCGGTATGGTTATCTGCAACTCGAAGCAATGTGCAAGCAGAAGCTACCAGAATACAGCAACCCAAGAATGACAACTTGCTCATACTCTTTGCTATAATAACTTGTAAGATGAACTCTTTGACCTGTAACGAGACAATTAATGAAAGTCTATCTTGACGTTTGTTGCCTGAACCGGCCATTTGATGAGCAAGAGCAAGAGCGTATTCGGTTGGAAGCAGAAGCCGTGTTACTTATCTTGACCCGTTTGAAAGCCGGCCAGTGGCAGTGGTTGAGCAGCGAAGTCATCGAGGATGAAATCGCCCAAACCCCAGACCCGAAGCGACGCAAGCGGCTGCAATATCTGATTATGCACGCCCAAGACTCATTTATGTTGACCGAGAATGAGGTTGAAAGGGCTATGGAATTGAGAAGCCTGGGTATGGGTGATATGGATGCCCTCCACCTGGCCTGCGCTGAAAGTGGAAAAGCTGATGTGTTTCTGACAACTGACGACAAGCTGCTGCGCCGGGCGAATCGTCTGGCAGAGCAACTGCACATCCTGGTGGATAATCCATTGAACTGGTTGGTTAAACAATAAGGATACGAAACTGCAATGACCATGCCCACAATGACTTTAAGTCAGATTCAACAGAAAGGATTAGAAGTATTATCCCGTGAACTAGGGCCAGTGGGGATGATACGCTTTCT
>CAZDSN010000073.1:0-10776 GCA_964507675.1 uncultured Ardenticatenaceae bacterium
GACAGGCGGCGAACTGGTGCGATTGACCGGATTTGCATTGGCCGCCATGGCCGCTATGGGGGTGTTGAGTTGGTTGGTGGGGCGGGGGCTTTCTTTCTCGCGACAGGAGCAGGCCGCTTTGGCGCTGGTGGTGATGTTCACCAACAGCGGCAATTTTGGCCTGACGCTGAACCAACTCCGCTATGGCGATGCCGGCCTGTCTCGCGCCGTCGTTTACTTTACGGTGAGCACGGTGTTGGTGTTTACGCTGGGGATTTTTGTGGCTTCGCTGGGGCAATTGGATTGGCGAACGGCGCTGCGGCGGGTGCTGCAAATGCCGGCATTCTACGCCGTCATCCTGGCTCTCATAGTCTATGGCTTTGACATTCCGCTGCCTTCCTTCCTGGTCCGCGGCGTGGAAATTGCTGGCGATGGCTCCATTCCGGTTATGCTCATTGTCCTGGGGATGCAGCTTGCCGATTTGCGTTCCATTCGCGACCTGCGCCTGGCCGTACCCGCCATCACCCTGCGTCTGCTGGTGGCGCCGTTGGTGGCCCTGGTCCTGGCTACGCTCATTGGTTTGCAGGATACAGGCTTTGCCGTGTCCATTCTGCAAGCCAGTTTGCCCACGGCGGTGGTCACGACCATTCTGGCCACTGAGTTTGATCTACAACCATCTGGCGTCACGACCACAGTTCTCTTGAGCACGCTGCTTAGCCCCATTACCTTGACCCTGGCAATTACCCTGCTGCGATTGTAAGCGCTGGCGTTCCAGAATATACTGTTGACTATGTTGACCCGCCTTCTTTTGCCTGTCCTGCTGGCTTTGTTGTCGCTGCCGGCATGGGCCGCCGCTCAGTCGCCTGTCAACCTGATCAGTTCGACAGCCGATTACCGGTATGGACAGGTGATGCGCTTTTCGCTGGCGGCTGCCAGCCAGACGCCCATCACGCAGGTGACGTTGGCTTTCAGCACGCCTGGCCTGCCCACTACCTTCACCGTTGACCTCACCCTGCCGCCCACGCAAGAAATAGAGATCACGCAGCCAGTAGACATGACCCAGGTGCATATTGCCCCGTTTGCTGAGGTTACGTTTTGGTGGCTGTTAACAGACGCCCGGGGCGACACGTTTTCCTTGCCGCCGGCCACCATCCAATATGCTGATGATCGTTTCCGCTGGCAGCAGGTAGAAGGGGAAGGTGTGGCCGTACACTGGGCCGAAGCTGAACCGTCGCTGGCTCAGGCGGCGCTAGACGTAATCGCCCAGGCGCAATCTCGTCTGCAGACAATCATTCCTGCCTCCTGGCCACAGCCGCTGCACGTTTATCTCTACCCCACCAGCAGCGATCTGCGCGCCGCGCTGCGACTTGCCGGCAGCGATTGGGTAGGTGGACATGCCAGTCCTGCTTTGGGCGTCGTCCTGGTCACTGCTCCCGATCCGCTCACTGCGCCAGCAGCCTTGCAGCGCAGTCTGCCCCACGAACTCACCCATTTGCTGTTGTACCAGGCTACGGGCGCTGCTTATGAGAGTGTGCCCATCTGGTTTGGGGAAGGGTTGGCCACCTGGTTTGAACAGAACCCCAACCCGAATTATGACGCTATCTTACGGCAAGCCATTGACGCCAATAGCATCATCCCCTTTTCCGAGTTGTGTCTCACTTTCCCCACGGTGGAGGATCAGGCGCTGCTGGCTTACGCCCAAAGCGCGGCCATGATAACGACCATCCAGACCCGCTATGGCAATCACGCCCTGACAGAACTGGTGGACGCTTTTGCCGATGGCCTGCGCTGCGAAGCGGCTGTGCAGCGCGTCCTGGGCATCTCCCTGGCTGACCTGACCGGAATATGGTGGCAAGGCCAGCAGCAGCAGCCTGCCTGGCAGCGTTTCTGGTTAGCAAACCGTCTCTGGCTTCTGCTCATCGCTGGCGGCTTCGTCCTGGTTGGCTTGCTGCAACTGCCGCTGCGCCGTCTGACGCCCCCCACAAATAGTGAGCGGGATCAATCCCAGGATACGAAACCAGACAAGTTGCCAGGGAAGGGGTAATGCGTCCGCGGAGTTGCCTTCCCCGTTTACCCGGTTATTTTCTTAACTCAAACTGCCGCCTTGCCACCTGACTGCCCCAAAGTCGAGGCTTCAGCCAGTCCGTTCCGACTGAAGTCTTCACCCCGACCAGTTAACGTAGCCATTCAGGTTTTCTTAAACCTCATCAAACCTTTGTAGTCTGGTAGCTCCGTAAGTCCTGTGTTGCTAAATCTGTTCCAGGCAGGTAAAACAGTTAATGACGTACAACACTCTGCTAGACTTTTGTATCGCCTCTGGCCGCTTAATCACAGATTTCACAAATTGTGGGGACCCTCTGACCACTCCCTACGGCTCACTATTTTCGCAAGAAGGTGGATATGACGACTTTGGACCCTGCTGTACAAACGATGATTGATAACCTGGAGAAGAAATACGGCAAGCCGCTGGCGGAGTGGGTGCAAATCGCCCAGCGTGTGCAGCCGTTGAAACATGGCGAGATAGTGAAGCAACTTAAAGCTGAATATGGTATTGGGCATGGCTACGCTAACTTAATCGCTCAAGAAACCTTACGCGGCATCATCAGCGACGCCCCGGCGGGTGATGATCTGGTGGCGGCTATGTTTGCTGGCGAAAAAGAGAAGCTGCGCCCCATCTATGACGCTTTGCTGCGGCAGGCGCGTAGTTTTGGCGACGATGTAGAGATTTCGCCCAAGAAGACGTACGTCAGCTTGCGGCGCACCAAACAGTTTGCCTTAATTCAGCCGTCCACGAAAACGCGCCTTGATCTCGGTCTGAATCTTAAAGATGTCCCGGCGGCAGGCCCCCTGGAAGCTTCCGGCTCTTTCAATGCCATGTGTTCCCACCGCATCCGCCTGGAAAGCGTGGATATGATTGACGATCAGGTTGTCGCCTGGCTGCGAGCTGCCTACGACGCGGGCTGAAACATAGCCCCGCCGCAATAGTTAAATCCGTAGGGCGGGTTGCCAACCCGCCCATCCTACGAAAACTGCCTGACGCGCAGTTTAGCAAACTGCGCCACGAACTTTCATCCATCCCTTCGGCAAGCGGCTGTGGCTTCGATGTGAGATCAGCCGAACGGTGCGCCGCCGCCCAGGGGGAACTCCTATGTAAATAGCACGCGGATTAGCGCGGACGAATGGAGATTAAATAAATCTGCGCAATCCATGAAATCTGTGATTATTTTTCATGCTTGACGTGACACATTAAGGAAGTGAGCAAAAACAGATATGACGAGGAAACGAGCGCCGGGTAAACGGCGTCCAGATGCCAGCAGGCAGTTCCACGACCATTTTCGACGGGGCACGGAACTGCTGATGCAGGGCAAATCGGCAGAAGCAATTGAGTGGCTGCAGTTGGCCTATGCGTTGGACAACACGCACCATCAGGCAGCCTTAAACCTGAGCAGCGCCTACATTCTCGCCCAAAAGTTTGGGCAGGCGGCGACGATTTTGGAGCAGTTGAGCCAGCGCGACCCGGATAATCCGGCCATCTGGCAAAACCTGGGGGCGGCTTATCTGGGTAATCCCATTTTGGCGACTGACGATATGCAGCAGCGGGCTATTGCCGCTTTCAAACAGGCGCTGACCCTGAACCCGGTGGCTCCCCATGTGGCCTATAATCTGGGCCTGGTGCATCGGGACCGGCAGGAGCACGCGGAAGCCATTCATTGGTTCCGCCGCGCTGTGCAGGCTAACCCACAGGATGAGGACGCGCGGCGTTTGCTGCAACGGCTGCAAGAAATGGCCTTGGAGACGCCTTCACCGCTCGCCGAAACCACGGCGCTGGCGGAGGATACCAGGGCCGTTGAATAATTACGGCTTACCCGATATGCAGACACTCTCTATCAACTCTGACTACGTTAAAGATAAGGGCAGCGCTGAACCGTATTTGCGCCAGATTGCGGCTGCGGGCTTCACTTACGTGCACTGGTGCCACCATTGGGATAGCGATTACCTTTATGCGCCTTCTGAGATCAACCAGGCGCAGCGCTGGCTGCACGATTTCGGCCTGAAGCTGCGCGACTTGCACGCTTCCGAAGGGGTAGAAAAATATTGGCTGGCGACAGAAGAGTACGCCCGCCTGGCCGGTCTGGACCTGATTCGCAACCGCATCGAGATGACGGCTCACCTGGGCGGCGAAGTGATTGTGCTGCACCTGCAGCCGCAGCCTAAAATGGCTTTGTTCCAGACTGATTACTGGGATCGGCTGCGTCGTTCTCTGGACGCGCTACAGCCGTTTGCCCGCCAGCATGGCGTGCGTCTGGCGCTGGAAAACCTGTTGTTTGATAACTACGCCACCATCGAAAAGGCGTTGACCCTTTACCCGCCCGATTTTCTGGGCGTTTGTTTTGATTCAGGCCACGGGAACTTTGTGGGGGGTGGGCTGGCTTTTTTGGAGCGCGTGGCCGGGCGGTTGTTGGCGCTGCACCTGCATGATAACAACGGCCAGGATGACCAGCATAACTTCCCTTTTGCGGGCAGCATAGATTGGAATGCGCTGATTCCACTGCTGGCGGCTTCTGCGTATAAGGGTCCTGTTACGTTGGAGGTTCATCTTGCCGGCACAGGTCTGACAGACGAAATGGCCTTCTTGCAGCAGGCGCGGGCTGCCGGCGAGAAAATTGCCCACATGATAGCCGGCAGGCAGGTTGGATAGCCGCTGGCCTGGCAGCTATCCAACCTGGTCGTGGCTACTTGCCGGCAATAAAATCTTCGGTCATCTGGCGGGCTTCATCGTCCGTGAACTGCCGCGGCGGCGTCTTCATGAAATAAGATGCCGGGGCAATCAGCGGGCCGCCCAGTCCCCGATCCAGCCCCAGTTTGGCGCAGCGCACGGCGTCAATCATTACTCCCGCCGAGTTGGGCGAGTCCCACACTTCCAATTTTAGCTCAAGTTGCAGCGGCACGTCGCCAAAGGCGCGCCCTTCCATGCGGATGTGACACCACTTGCGATCGGTCAACCACGGTACATAGTCGCTGGGGCCGACGTGCACGTTTTCTGCGCCCAGGTCATATGGAAGCTGGCTGGTAACCGCGTTTGTCTTGGAAATCTTCTTCGACTCCAGCCGTTCCCGCTCCAGCATATTATAGAAATCCATGTTGCCACCGAAATTCAACTGATAAGTGCGGTCCAGGTGGATGCCCCGATCCTTGAACAGATTGGTCAGCACGCGATGGGTAATGGTAGCCCCCAACTGGCTCTTAATGTCGTCGCCAATGATGGGCAGCCCTTTATCCGCAAAGCGTTTGCCCCAATACTCAGAACTGGCAATAAACACGGGAATGCCATTGACAAAGGCGCAACCTGCTTCCAGAATCTGCTCCACGTACCATTTGGTGGCCATTTCCGAGCCGACGGGCATGAAGTTTACCACCACGTCTGTATCCGTCTCTTTCAGGATTTTAACGATGTCGTCCGTGGGGCCGGGCGCTTTTTCCACGACCGTACTGACGTATTTGCCGATGCCATCGTGCGTCATGCCGCGATACACCTTCACCCCCAGGTGAGGCACGTCGGCGAACTTGATAGTATTGTTGGGATGCGCCCAGATAGCTTCGCTCAAGTCCAGCCCGACCTTCCCCTTTACCACGTCAAACGCCGCGGTGAACTCAATATCGCGCACGTGATAGCCGCCAACGGTGGCATGCATCAGCCCGGGAATTTCGGCGTCATCCGGGGCGTCTTTATAATATTGCACGCCTTGCACCAGGGATGAAGCGCAGTTGCCCACGCCAATAATGGCCACGCGAACTTTCTTGCTTTTTTTTGACATAATTTTGCCTTCTTCCTTTGCTGAAATGGGATACACCGTGTTAATGAGCGCGGACTGTCAGCCCGCCTGGATACAATAATGAGGGTGAGCAGGCCGCCGGCCCGCTGCACAGCCGCGTCATTATAGCCCAGCCGGATCGCCTTGCCTACGGTATGCCACGTTGTACAGCAATTCGAAATATGGGAACATTGCATAGGGCGGAAACAAGATTACTACAGGCGCGCCAGGTCGAGGCGTTTGTATTATTTAGTTGAGGCTGGGCCAGGTATGATGGAAGATTGACGGGATTCCTGTTATACTGGCAGGCGTGTGGAAGGGAAAGATTGGCCTATTTGCATAACCACTTCTTAACGAGTCGTATATGGCAAAACGTAAAAGACAACAGAAGACAAAACGTTCAATGGGACAGCCGTCGCCCACGTGGATCAAGGAACTGGATGCGGCCAGGGCGGATTTTCAGCAGGGAGATGTCCTGGCGGCTAAAGAACGATTGGTGCGGCTGGCAGAGCAGTACCCTGATAAGGAACCAATCCTGCTTTCCTTGCTGGAAGTATGCATGGAAACGGGCGACTGGCGTAGTTATGCGTATTACGGTGAGCAACTGCTGCCATTTGAGCAGGGGAATGATCGGGCTGAAACGCTTAACAATCTGGTTTATACCCACATGCAGCTGGGTTACCTTGTGCTTGCCTATCATTTTGCCCAAAAGTTAACGATGGGGCATCCTGATTTTGAGCATATTGAACAGGTCCTGTCATTTGTTAAGGAGAGTGAGCCACTGCTGTTTGAGATGGCAGAAGCAGTAGAAGGGGTAGCTGGCCTTCCTCAGACTGACCAGCTCAATATCATGACACAGCACGAGAGAATTCGTTTTTACACAGAGGGCGGACATGGCAGGGAAGCCATTGCTCTGGCCACGCCGCTGCTGCGACAAACGCCGGACCTGGTGCCTGTGCTGAACAACCTCAGTCTGTCGCACTTTATGGTTGGGAAAGAAGCGGAAGCGGTGGCGGCTGCCCAAAAGGTGTTGGCCTTGTCTCCGCAAAATGCACATGCTTTGGGTAACATGGTGCGATTCACTTTTTTGAGAGGTCAGTTCGACGAGGCGCAGCAGTATGCCGATTGCCTGGCACAGATTAATGGCGATAATCCAGATTTGTTGATGAAAAAAGCAGAGGCGTTTGCCTTTCTGGGCGATGACGCCAAAGTGCGAGAAGCTTATGAACATGCCAAAAAGCTCAGGGATGGCATCCTTTCACCCATGATGCTGCATTTAGCGGCCACAGCTTATTTGCGCCAGGGTAATGAAAAAACGGCGTGGCGATTGTGGCAGCAGGCTGTTAAGCACGCGCCTGATTTTGATATGGCTCGGAGGTGCCTGGCAGAAAGAAAGCTGCCTGTAGGGCAGCGGGATGTACCCTGGTATTGGTCTGTGCCGTATTGGGGGACGGAGGAGCTGCTGGAGCGAGTGAAACCGTTTACGGGTAAAGATGGGCGGCGGTCCAATGAGGCGGCTGTGAAACAAGTGATGCTTACCTATCTGCAGGAGAGGCCGTATTTACCCCGTCTGTTTTCCTCGATGCTGGAACGAGGGGATGCAAATGCGCGCAAGTTTGTAATGAACTTCGTTCGCGTAGTGCAGACTCCAGAACTGCTGCAAATTCTCTACGATTTTGGGAGGGGCAAGTATGGCAGCGACGAACAGCGCATGGGAGCGCTGCAGTTTCTCAGTGAAGTATCCCCTGAAATGCTGCCGGCAAACAGGCAGGTTCCCGTATGGATTAATGGAGAGCAAACTGAGGTCCACTTAATAGGGTTTGAAATCACGGATGAACCAGAACTGGTGGATTTGCCTGAAGCAGTCCTGGAAAAGTATGAGACGGCATACGATTTGCTTGCCAATCGGGAATTGGTTGCGGCGGAGAAATTACTGCATGAAGTGATGGCGGCAGCCCCTGATTTTCCCAGCGTTTACAATCAACTGGCTGCCGTTTATGAAAGGCAGGGGCGGATGAAGGAAGCGCGAGCGCTGGTAGAGGAAACGTATGCTCGTTTTCCCGACTATTTCTTCGTGCGTACGGCGTTGGCGCAAATGTGGTTGCGAGAGCGGCGGGTTCAAGAAGCGCAGGAATTACTTGATCCGCTTTTCCGGCTAACGAAGCTGCATATCAGTGAATTTCGTGCTTTGGCCCGCGCCCAGATGGAGATTGCGCTGGTAGAGGACCTGGTAGATGTAGCCCGCAGTTGGTTATCAATGTGGCAGGAAGTAGATAAAGAAAACCCAGAACTAGACGGATGGGAGATGCGTATCAATGGTCCGCTGCCCTTGCCAGAGAAGTACCAGGGATTTCTTGCCCGTCGCCGCAAGAGGAATCGTTGATGATACGCCCCGAACTGATTGTCATTGGCGGGGGGCTGGCGGGCACGGAAGCGGCGTGGCAGGCGGCGCAGCGGGGCGTGCGGGTGAAGTTGTACGAAATGCGCCCGCAGCGGCAAACACCCGCCCATGTCTCCGACCAACTGGCGGAACTGGTATGCAGCAACTCGCTGGGCTCCGTCTTAATTGACAAAGCGCCTGGACTGCTAAAAGCTGAAATGCGCGGGTTGGGATCGCTCATCCTGGATTGTGCCGAACAGGCGGCGATTCCTGCCGGCATTTCCCTGGCCGTAGACCGCCGCCTTTTTGCCCAACTCGTCACTGAGCGCATCCAGAGCCACCCGAATATCCAGCTTATCCACCAGGAAGTCACCCACATTCCCGCTGGCCCGGCCATCATCGCCAGCGGCCCCCTCACCTCGCCGGCCCTGACCGCGGAACTACAAACCCTCAGCCGCCAGGAATACCTCTACTTCTTTGACGCCCTTTCGCCCATCGTCAACGCCGAAACCATCAACATGGACCTGGCTTTTCGCGCCTCCCGCTGGGAGAAGGGGGAACAAGAGGAAGGGGATTACATCAACTGCCCCATGACAGAAGCGGAATACAACCGCTTCTATGACGCCCTGGTAGCTGCGGAAACCATCCAACTGCGCCAGTTTGAACTGGATGATCCCCGCTTTTTTGAAGGCTGCCTGCCTGTGGAAGTGTTAGCCAAACGCGGGCGCGAGGCGCTGGCCTTTGGCCCCATGCGGCCTGTCGGATTGGTAGACCCGCGCAGCGGGCAGCAGCCGCACGCCGTGGTGCAGTTGCGTCAGGATAATGTGGCCGGATCGCTCTACAACCTGGTTGGCTTCCAGACGAATTTGCGCTGGAGCGAGCAGCGGCAGGTGCTGCGCCTGATTCCCGGCCTGGAGAATGCGGAGTTTTTCCGCTACGGCATGATGCACCGTAACACGTACATTAACGCGCCTGAACTGCTGCAGCCAACGATGCAGTATCGGGGGCGAGCCGATCTATTTTTTGCCGGGCAGTTAACGGGGGTGGAAGGGTATGTGGGGAATGCCGGCACGGGGCTGCTTGCCGGCATCAACGCTGCGCGTTTGCTGGCTGGCGACTTGCCCGTCATCCTGCCCATTCAAACCATGCTGGGCGCGCTGTGCCACTACGTCACCCACGCCGAAGCCAAAAGCTTCCAACCGATGAAGGCCAATTTTGGCCTGCTGCCGCCGCCTGAAAGCCGCATGAAGAAAGAAGACCGTTACGCCTACTACAGCAAACGGGCGTTGACGGCGCTGCGCCGCTTTGCGCGCGAACGGCGGCTGGCTTTTGACCAGGCTGCTGCCGACCGGGTGGTGATGGGAGCCGCTCCAACGCCATGAGCCAACACATCTTGCCGCCGCGCATGAAAATGTGCCGCGTGACGACATGCCGCATAAAAGCAGGCGCGTATCCTGTTTTAGGGCTGGCGCTGTTGGTCTGGTGGTTGGTTGGCTGCCAGCTAACCACTGCGCTGGGACCGGCGGTGACGGTGGTGGGAAGGGAACTTACGTCCATGCCGCCTGGCGTTACTCCCTCCTCGGTGTTCATGCCCACTGTAATGCTGCCGGCAGCCACGCCTGTGCCGCTGCTGTTTGATGGCGACAGCGCTTACCACTTGGCGGCTGACCAGATGGCTCTGGGCGCGCGCTGGCCTGGTTCCCCTGGACATCTCCAGACGCGCGCCTTCATTATAGCCCAGGCTGCCCACTTCGGTTGGGCGGTGGAAACGCAGGACTTTGAGTATCAGGGATTTTCTGCGCAAAACATCGTTGCCCGCGCCAACGTCGGGCACGGGCCTATTATTATCCTGGGAGCGCATTACGACACGCGCCGTCTGGCCGACCAGACGCCGGGCAGCGAGGAACCTGTTCCTGGCGCGGTTGATGGGGCCAGCGGCGTGGCGGCGCTGCTGGAACTGGCCCGCGTGCTTAATCTGGAGCAGGTTGAGCAGGAGATATGGCTGGCGTTTTTTGATGCGGAGGACAATGGCGGCGGCGGCATCCCTGGCTGGGATTGGATTGCCGGTTCTCGTTATATGGCTGATAATCTAACCGTCACCCCGGCCGCCGTGGTGGTGCTAGACATGATTGGCGACGCCGACCAGCAGCTTTATTACGAAGGTAATTCTGATGCCGCGCTGCAAGCAGAGCTATGGCAGATTGCGGCTACGCTCGGTTATGGCGATTTTTTTATTCCCATCGTTCGGTACACCATGATAGATGACCACCTGCCTTTTGCGCAGCAAGGTATTGTGGCTGTGGATATCATTGATTTTGACTACCCTTACTGGCACACCGTGGATGATACGCTGGATAAAGTTAGCCCAGACAGCCTGGAACGGGCCGGACGCACAGTACAGGCGTGGTTGGAACGGGGTGAGTGATGAGTGAACAGTGGACAGTGGACAGTGGACAGTGGACAGAAACTACCAACCCGGCCTCTGTTGTGAAAATAACCTCACGCGGCAGTGCTGTAGAACAAGACGCTGTGCGATAGTGGCTATCGTACACGATAGTGGCTATCGTACACGATAGCCGCTACCGCCCTTGTCTGGTCAATTCA
>CAZDSN010000074.1:0-10773 GCA_964507675.1 uncultured Ardenticatenaceae bacterium
CCAGCGGGCAGCTATTGCTTATGGCGTGGCACTGGCCCGAGAAAGATATGACGAGATTCCACTTAAGGCGGCATCGTGAAGTTTAATCCCGATGAAAACTTTGGGACGCGAACACAACACATTTTAGAACAGGTGGGATTTATGGCAGTAATCTGCCAGTCGGAGCAATAGAGAAACTGCACACTTCACTCAAATGACGCACCTTTGCGATTTGGGCGATCCGCCATACAATTTACGTTATGCAGAGGGAAGGGCAATTACTTAACGATCGGTATCAACTGCTGGAGCGGGTCGGCAGCGGCGGCATGGCCACTGTTTTTAAGGCACATGACCTGGTATTAGGTCGCCTGGTGGCGGTGAAGTTGCTCCATGCCGGTTTAACGGGAGATGAGTCGTTCCTGCGCCGCTTCCGCCAGGAGGCTCGCGCTGCCGCCAACCTGGCCCATCCCAACATTGTCACTGTGCATGACACCGGTCAGGACAGCAACCAGTATTACATTGTCATGGAGTTTGTGGAAGGCCAGACGCTGAAGCAGATCATTCGCCAGCAAATGCAGTTGGGCCAGATCATGCCTATCAACCGGGCGCTGGATTTGACGATTCAGATTTGTGCCGGCATCGGCTATGCCCACCGCGCTGGCCTGGTCCATTGTGACGTCAAGCCCCAAAACATCATCGTTACCCGCGATGAGCGCGTTAAAGTAGCGGACTTCGGTATTGCCCGCGCCGTTAGCGATGCCAGCCAGGAAATCCGCAGCGTCGTCTGGGGGACACCTCAATACCTGTCGCCGGAACAGGCCAGCGGCAAACCAGCCACCCCCGCTTCCGATGTCTATGCCATCGGCGTCATCCTGTTTGAACTACTAACCAACCGTCTCCCGTTCGCGGCCGAATCCCAATCGGCTATGGCCCTCAAACATTTGCAGGAACCCGCCCCACCCGTCACGCGCTTCAACCCTGCCGTACCGGGCCAGATTGAGCGCATCGTCGCCAAGCTCCTGACCAAAGAACCTGCCAGCCGCTATCGTACGGCAGGGCAGCTAGGGCGTGTGCTAAGCGTTTATCGCGAGCGCAGCAGCAGCCCTAACCTGAGCCAGCCGATTGCCAGCCCTATCCCGCTAGAAGTAACACGCGCCGGACGCGCCCTGTCTGACACTACCCCTATTCGTGTTCGTGCGCCGCTCCCTGCGCCGCTCCGTGCGCCGCTCCCACCTGCTGCCAGACAACCAGTCACCCCGGTCAGCACACCGCTATCCCTGCCAACGTCCGCGCCCCCTCCTGGAAAAACAGGCAGCGACTGGCTTACAGTTGGGTTAGGCTTGATTGCTTTAGCGGCACTGTTAGGACTTATCCCGCTGTGGTGGCTGGTGTTCCAGGCGTGGACGGGTTAACAGCGTGCGGTTTCCGGATCGCCAGATTATTGCCGGCAAAACCTACCCAGGGACATTCTATTCAGGGCATATCTAGGGAGCACAGGCAGCCTATCCACCTGATGTCAGATAAACCCTTCGCACTCCTTCCTTCAAGGTGGAAATACTCTTCCCTATCTCGCCTTCAGCCTGGCTTTTTGTTATACTCTGAACAAACGACATTAACGTGGGCAGGCTGGCCACCAGGTGACCTTTTTATGTTGGGGCAGCCCGTACGTACTAAATAGACAGTCTGCCTGATATGCAACCGCAACAACTGCACTCCCTGGCGTATCAGAGTTTTCAGAACTGTGGAGGCACTCCTGTGAATTCCAGTAAATATACAAAATGGTTCGTGTACCTGCTTATTGGCATTGGCATCATAGCCATCTTATGGAGCCAGAGCGGCACGCAGCCAACCAGCGACGAAATCTCCATCAGCCAACTGGCAGAATCCATCATGGCGCGACAGGTGAAAGAAGTGACCATAGGCAGCGATGGACAAGAGATCACCGTCATCTACAAGAACAGCCAACGCCAGCCAAGCACCTCACAAATCAGCGGCGTCAGCACATTAGAGGAACTGCTGCGCGAGTATGGCGTTACTGCCGACTACTATGGTGGAGACGGCGTCACCATCACGTATGAAAAACCGGGGCAATTTGGCGCCTGGGTTAACCTGTTGAGTTTGTTTTTGCCGGCAATTCTCATCATTGGCTTTATCTACTTCATCTTCCGCCAGGCCCAGGGCACAAACAACCAGGCAATAGCCTTTGGCAAAAGCCGGGCGCGCATGCTCACGGGGGACCATCCTACCGTCACCTTCAACGATGTCGCCGGCTGCGATGAAGCCAAAGAAGAGCTGCAAGAAATTGTTGAATTCTTGAAAGAACCGGAAAAGTTCGTCACCTTTGGCGCCCGCATTCCCAAAGGCGTTCTCCTCGTCGGCTCTCCTGGCACAGGCAAGACGCTCATGGCAAAAGCTGTCTCCGGGGAAGCAGGTGTGCCCTTTTTCTCCATCGCCGGCTCCGAATTTGTGGAAATGTTTGTCGGCGTTGGCGCCAGCCGTGTGCGCGACCTGTTTGAGCAGGCCAAGCGGCACAGCCCGTGCATCATCTTTGTGGACGAAATTGACGCAGTAGGGCGGCAACGCG
This sequence comes from uncultured Ardenticatenaceae bacterium, assembly GCA_964507675.1. Classification (GTDB taxonomy): domain Bacteria; phylum Chloroflexota; class Anaerolineae; order Promineifilales; family Promineifilaceae; genus JAGVTM01. The sequence continues at coordinate 2,564 of CAZDSN010000074.1, forward strand.
GCGCGGGTCTGGGCGGATCTCACGACGAACGGGAGCAAACGCTCAACCAGATTCTGGTAGAAATGGATGGCTTCAGCACCGATACTTACGTCATTATCCTGGCAGCCACCAATCGGCCCGACATCCTCGACCCGGCCTTGATGCGCCCAGGTCGCTTTGATCGGCGCGTTGTTATTGACCGCCCCGACCTGCGCGGGCGCGAGGCTATTTTTAAGGTACACATGAAGGGCAAGCCACTAGCCTCCAATGTGGATATCGAAGTATTAGCCAGAGCTACCCCTGGCTTTGTGGGCGCCGACATTGAAAATACCGTCAATGAAGCTGCCCTGCTGGCAGCGCGGCGTAACCGTAAAAGTATTGGCATGACTGAGTTTCAAGAAGCTATTGAGCGGGTGCAACTTGGGCCGGAGCGCAAGAGCCGCGTCATAAGCCAGGAGGAGCGCGAGATCACAGCTTATCACGAAGCGGGGCACGCCATCGTCAGCCACATGTTGCCGCACGCTTCCGAAGTACGCAAGGTGACGATCATTCCGCGGGGTATGGCCGGCGGCGTGACCTGGTATCTGGATGAAGACCTGAACTACTTGAGCCGCTCCAAATTCAAGGCCATGATTGCCACAGCGCTGGGTGGACGTGCTGCTGAGGAAATCGTGTTTGGGGAAATCACCACGGGCGCAAGCAGTGACTTGCAGTATGTTACCCGGCAGGCGCGGGCTATGGTAACACAATACGGCATGAGCGAAGACCTGGGTCTGCGTGTCTACGGGGAGCGGCAGGAACTGGTCTTCCTGGGTCGGGAAATCAGCGAGCAGCGCGATTACTCTGACGCCGTCGCCGAAAAGATTGACGAGGAAGTGCGCCGCATTATTGATGGAGAGCATGCGCGCGCCCATCGCATTCTAACAGAGAATCGAGACAAACTGGAACTGATAGCACAAAGATTGCTGGAGGTAGAGACATTGGAATCTGAAGAGTTTGTGGCCCTGATGGAAGGGCACGAGCCGCCTTCCTCACCTCTCAGCGGCAAACCGTCACCCAAACCACAGTCGCCAGCGACCAGCAGCGAGGTCAAATGGACGCCGCCAACGCTGGATATGCCGCCTGCGCCATCCCCTGCTTGAAGCGTCGTTGCCTACGCTGTAACCTTTCCGCAAAACGTGAAACGTGAGATATCAGCTTGCGTTTCACGTTTCACGTTTTATGCTTTATGAGCCAATCGCTTACGAACCTGCTGGCGCTGATAAATGATGTGCTGGAAGCGGCCATCGTCATCTTTGGCTCGGCTGTCGTATTGTACAACCTGCCCCATTGGCGTCGTGACCGGGTAACGCGGGCGTTTTCCAACTTAATCATTTTTGTCGTGATCGTATATCTGACCGAACTGCTGGCCAGCCGCACCATTGCCACCCTGTCCGCAGGAACCTGGCTGCGTTTAGGCTGGATTGGCATTGCTCTGGTTCCCGCCGCCCAATATCACCTTTCGGATACGCTGCTGGCCACAACCGGGCATATTTCCCGGCGACGGCTGGTTTTTGTGGGTGTTTTCTACCTGGTTGGTTTACTTGTTCTGGGACTGGCGTTAACGACGCATCTGTTCACCACGACGCTGGTTCCCGTGCCGCGCGCGCCTCATCTCCGTTCTGGTCCCCTTTTCTGGCTTTTTGCCGTTTATTACGTGGGCGTGGCGGCTGCCGGCATTTATAACGTCTGGTTTGCGCGGCAGCGATGCGTCACATCTACTACCCGCCGCCGCATGACCGTCATTTCACTGGCCTTTCTGGCAGCGCCTCTCGGCGTTTTCCCCTACCAGCTTATCAATAACGCCTCGCACATCCGCCTGCCCATCTGGCTGCTGCTCATCCTGGGCAATCTCGTGGTCGGTCTGATGTTCGCCCTCCTCACCTACTACCTGGCATACTTTGGCCGCGTCTCTCCAGACCGTGTCGTCCGCGTGCACCTGTTCAAGTTTATGGCCCGGGTTCCTATGACGGGCACGATCGTCCTACTGGTATACGTCCTGGTCAACCGCACCAGCCCTCTGCTGGGTCTGCCACCGGGCACCATGGCGGCTATTGCTGTTGTCGCCACCGTCATGATTGTCGAGTGGGCCGTACACAACTATAAGCGCCCGTTAGAACGCCTGTTACAACTAAATAACGAACCTGACGTACGTCGCATTCAGGAGCTTAGCGAACGCATTCTGACCACGCGCGACCTGCACCAATTTCTGGAAAGCATTCTAACAGCCACCTGCGACGCTCTGCGCACCCCCACGGCGTTCGTAGCCGCCATTACAGCCGATGGCCCGCGGCTGGAAGTAGTGGTAGGACCACTGCGCGCCCCAGACGACTTGTGGGAAGCGGAATCATGGCAAAATTTGACCAGCGACAGCCCGGAGTTAGAGCGCAGCGAAGCGTTTATCTTGTGGCATAATTACTGGATACACCCCTTATACGACCGCAGTGAGGAGTTTATGCTGGGCATTTTGGGCATGGAAGGGCGGGCCGCCACGCCAGACCTGTCAGCAGATGAAACGCTGGTTTTCCAGCGGCTGATGCACCAGGCGGCTGCCGCCCTGGAAGATCGCCTGCTGCAGCAAGAGGTTTTTGCGGCTGTTGAAGGGCTACTGCCAGAGATTACGGCCCTACAGCGACGGCGCAGCGCCGCCACATATGGCAGCGCCCCTCAGTTAACCCAATCGCTCACCCGCAGCAGCCAATCCGCCAGTGAAGAAGAGACCATTCTCAATGATCCAGGTTTTGGCGATATGGTGCGCGACGCGTTGTCCCATTACTGGGGCGGCCCCAAATTGACCGAAAGTCCATTGATCGGCCTTCAGGTCGTCCAGGAAGCTCTGGCGGAGCATGAAGGCAACCCCACCAAAGCCCTGCGGGCAATCTTGCAGCAGGCTATTGAGCAGCAGCGTCCCGAAGGGGAGCGGCGCATGACGGCCACCGAGTGGATTCTTTACAATATTCTGGAGCTTAAGTTTGTTCAAGGGCAAAAAGTGCGGGATATAGCCCGCCGCCTGGCTATGAGTGAATCTGATCTGTATCGCAAACAACGGGTAGCTATCGAAAATGTGGCTCGCGCCGTCTCCCACATGGAACGCGAAATCACGAATCAACAGATAACAGACAATGGTCAACGGGCAACAGATAACGGGCAGCAGATAACAGGTAACAGTCAACAAGTAACGATTGATGCTGGTTAGCTGCCTACGTCTACGTGAATCCGAATCCGCTGCGGCAAATAGGGGAGGCGGGCAAACCAGCCGGGGCGAATCTGCACGGCTGGATAATCCCGCAGCGGCAGTTGTTGGTTCAGATAGGCCAGGGCTAATGGTATCGGCTGCCCGGCTGCGGCTTGCAACGGTCCGTCTAGGTTAAGCTGCGCCGCCACAAAGCCTTGCCCAATCATCTCAAAGCTCACTCGCCCCTGGTTATCCACGCCAAATACATCCCCACTACGGAAAGTCAGCGTTTCCGGAACTAACTCATAACCCGTGCGCACCGCCTGCGCTAACTGCTCATAGACCAGTCCCACGGCTTGAGATTCATCTACAGCGGTTGCTTGCAGTTCGGCGCGCATTTCCAGGACTAACCGATCCGCCTGTTCTCCTACAAATCTGGAGTATGTCTCGTGTTCGAGATTGAGCAAGCGTAATGAGTCTCGCGCCAGGAACTCGTTTTCGGTCAGCAGCAGTTCCATTTCCACCACCGCCAGGGATTGCATCTGCTGCCAGACCTGCGACCGCAGCCGCTCTTGATCCGCTGGCGTAACCGCCCGCACCAGGCGGGTAGCGCCGCCGGTGAGCGCGTCCAGGTTGCGTACTTCTAACTGTGCCGCCAGCGCTCCCTCAAGGCGATTAATGGTATTGGCGAGCACATTCCCTTCAGGGCCGGGCACCACAGCGACTATTTCCACTTCCGCTGTGCCGCCAATGACGCCAGGCACGTCAACAGAGGCAATAGTCTGAAATGTCTGGAGTTGCCCGGCGGTGGCCGTGACGCGCGTGCCTGCCGGCACGGTCACCGGCTGTGGCAGACGATTAGCAAAGATAACTTCGCCCCGCGCCGGGGCATCGGGCACTTCAATGCTGCCGGTCGTTTCCACATCTGCCCGCCATTCTGTAGTGACGACCAGTCGCCGGCCCGGCACTGATGCCCCGCTGTAGTTAACGCTGTCTAGTTGGGGATCGGCCACGATCTGGCGGGAGACTTGAATAGGCTCAATTTGTGGCTTGAGCGTCAGAGTGGCCCCGGGTAGGGCATAGACAGCGCCCACAAAAAGAGCAACCAGGACAGTGAAGAAGAGGAGAATGCCGGCATAGCGCCACAACCAACGCCGCCACAAAGGAGGAGGCGTCATACGCCGGGACATTTCCCGCCGGTCATCCTCATGCAAATTGGGAGCGGGCGGCAGCCGGCGGCGGGGATGCCGCCAGGCGCGCCGTCGCTCTGCCGCCTTCACCGTTCTAAAGGTAGGGATACCCTGCGCCCTGGCGTTTTGGCCGATGCGGCCATCAGGTGTGACCAACCCGACCTCGATGCGGCGCGCCTCTGCATGGCGGCGCAGTCGCACCAGGTCAACACTCTCTGCTAACAACTCCCCGGCGGCAGGCAGCACCAGGATGGCGCGGGTGGCGCCGCTCCAATCGAGACGATCACAAATAGAGACCAGATCGTCCTCTTCATCCAGGTAGATGACAGCAGAAGGCATCATAGCCGCAGCGCAATCTGGCAGATTGCGCGGACAAACTGGCAGTTTGTCCTACATTTGTAAACGATAGTCAGGCGGGTCACTTTCTGACCACTCTCCACTATTCACTGACCACTATTTTCGAAGGAGAGCAGTGGCAACCAGGCCAGGAACAGCAGCCAGGGCTTCGGGCAGTTTGCCGGCATCTTTGCCGCCAGCCTGAGCCATATCGGGGCGCCCGCCGCCGCCGCCGCCCATAATTTTGGCAACTTCACGGGCAAGATTGCCGGCATGAACGCCACGCGCCAGCAGCGGCTTCTGCACCATGGCCACCAAGACGGGACGGTCATCTGGCACGGACGCCAGCACAACCACGTCGCTGACATTCCTGTCCCGAATATGATCCGCCAGTTCACGCAGGCCTTCCGCGTCAGCGTCGGCGACGGCAGCCGCTAACACAGAGACGCCCGCCACCGTTTGCACCTGCGCTGCCAGTTCGTCAAACTGAGCCAACAACAAGCGGCGGCGCAGCGCCTCGTGGGCTTTTTGCAGCGCCTTGTGTTCGGCCAACAGCGTATCCAGTCTGGTTTCCAGTTCCGTGATGGGCGTATTCAGCTTGTACGCCAGCCGCGTCAATGCGTTTAGCCGCTCGCTGACGTACGCCTGCGCCCCTGCGCCCGTAACAGCCTCCACGCGGCGGATGCCGGCAGCCACCGCTTCTTCATGGGTAAAATGGAACAGGCCAATCTCGCCAGTCTGGTTGACGTGCAGGCCGCCACACAGTTCAAAACTGTATAGGGCCGGCCCGCCATTGCTGGCCGGCCGGCCATTGCTACCGATTTGAATGGTGCGCACGATGTCCCCATATTTCTCGCCAAACAGGGCCATCGCGCCGGCATCAATGGCTGCTTTTTGCTTCATATGCGTCACGTTGACGGACAAATCGCGCCAGATAGCCTGGTTAATGGCGCGTTCTATGGCGGCCAGGCTGTCATCGCTCAGCGCCTGAGTGTGGGTAAAGTCGAAGCGCAGCCGGTCGGGAGCGACCAGCGACCCGGCCTGGGTGACGTGTTTACCCAGGTGCATTCGCAGTTCGCGATGCAGAATGTGCGTCGCCGTATGGTTGCGGCGGATGTCCCAACGCCGGGCATCATCCACGGTCAAAACAGCCGTTTGCTCAGGGTGAAATGCGCCGCGCACGACTTCGCCCACATGAACTACCAGACCAGGGATGGGACGGCGGGTGTCGTCCACGCGGAATTCGCCGCCTGTTTCAGCGACAGTAATGACACCTGTGTCGCTGACTTCGCCGCCCGCCTCAACGTAGAAAGGCGTAGCGGCCGTGATGAGGCTGAGCTTCGCGCCCACACCGGCGGTGGTTACGGTTTGCCCATCCTGCACCAGCGCCAGGATTTCTGATTCCATGTCAGGGCCGCTATAGGGATCGTAGTCTACGCCAGATGCCGGCAGTCTACCTGACCGCACCAGTTCCGCCAGCACGTCCCCAAACACATCCGCGCCCATGGTATACTGCCCAAACGCGCCTGCGCCGCTGGCTTGAGCGTGCGCATCCCGCGCGGCGTTGAAGCCGGCCTCATCCACTGTAAAGCCGTGTTCTTTAGCCACATCACGGGTAATCTCCAGGGGCAGACCATAAGTGGCATACAGCGTAAATGCCGTATCGCCATCTATCTGTGTCGCCCCCCGCTGCCCCAGTTCTGCCAGCAAATTATCCAGGCGAGCCAGCGCCGAATCGAGCGTGCGATTGAATCGCACTTCCTCCTGCGTCAGGGTGTGTTTAATATGTTCACGCCGCAGCCGCAGTTCTGGGTATACGTCGCCCATGGTCTGCGCCAACACCTCAGCCACCTCTGCCAGAAATGGCTGGGTAAAACCCAGGTTGCGACCAAAGCGGGCAGCGCGGCGAATAATCATGCGGATAACATACCCTTCGCCCACGTTGCCAGGGATAACGCCATCCCCTATCAGAAAAGTGGCCGCCCGTCCGTGGTCGGCAATAACGCGATAGGCTACGTACTCCGCCGTCCGTTCTTCATCGCTGTGACCTAACAGTTCTTGAATGCGGTGCATAACGGGCATAAACAGATCCGTATCATAATTGCTATCGCCGCCCTGTAAAACCCGCGCCACCCGTTCCAGCCCCATACCGGTATCTATGGAGGGATGGGGCAGCGGATGGAGTTCGCCGCTTTCGTCCCGCTCAAACTGCATAAAAACCAGGTTCCACAGTTCCAGGTAAGCGTCATCCACATTGACGCCGGTGGCTGTTTGTGCGGCTAACGGTCCCAGGTAGTAATGGATTTCCGAGCAAGGGCCGCACGGTCCGGTCTCGCCCATTTCCCAGAAATTGTCTTTCTTGCCAAAACGCAGAATACGCTCAGGGGGAAGGTGCTTCTGCCAATATCGTTCTGCTTCGTCGTCATCGGTGTAAATGGTGGCCCACAACCGTTGTTTGTCTAATTGCAAAACGCCCGTAAGAAAAGTCCAGGCGAAGTCAATGGCCTGTTCCTTGAAATAGTTGCCAAAGGAAAAGTTGCCCAACATCTCAAACATGGTATGGTGCCGGACCGAAGGGCCGACGTTTTCCAGGTCGTTTTGTTTGCCCTGGATGCGCATACATTTTTGAGAAGAGACGGCGCGATGGTAGTCGCGCTTTTCTTTGCCCAAAAAGACGTTGGTGAACTGGTTCATGCCGGCATTCGTGAACAACAACGTTGGGTTCTCACGATTCGGCAGCGGCGAACTGGACACAACCTTGTGCCCGTTCTCCTCAAAAAATTCCAGAAATGCTTTACGAATCTCTGCACTCGTTTTCGGTACAGTCATAGCTTAACTATCCTCATCGTCCAGATTTTGCTTGGGCAAAAGAAACCGGGTTTTTCTATGGGTCTCTGGTGGAACATGACCACTGTGCTCAAAAGCCCGGTTTCTCCTCTTACAGGATGGTATCCTATCCTTCTATTGTATCGTGTCCAGGCAAATTGCAAATTTGCGCTACAACCCGCCCAGCGCCAGCCATAAAAAAACCTCAGGGATTCCGCCGAACCCCTGAGGTTTTTCTGCTTTCGCCAATCGAATTGGCTACTCAGAAATCATCAGTTGCCAGGCGTCGCGGAAAGATTGGCCAGCCAGGGCGCTCCAGTCCAGACGGGCCATTTCCTGCTCGATAGCAGCAGCCAGTTCGCCGCCATTGAGTTGGCGATCTGCGTTCGCCAGTTGTGCCAGGAAAAGACGCAGTTGGGCTGTCTGCTGCGCCGTCATGATAGCGTCATTCTTGGCGCCGGCGATTTGATCCAGGCCAGGGGCGGCGCTAACCAACAGGTCAGCGGCCACAGCCCGTAGGTGGGGGAAGCGCAGCAGCAAATAGCTGATGCGGCTGGTATGGCTCTCGTATAGGGCGCGATAATGACGACCAACGTTGCTGGCGCTCAGGGCGTAATCGCGGAAGCGGTAGATGCTGTCCGCCACCGACAGGGCTTCCAGGCCAG
>CAZDSN010000075.1:0-10699 GCA_964507675.1 uncultured Ardenticatenaceae bacterium
TAATATTAATTAAATTTTATAGTAAAATTCCTATTGAAACAAATTTTTTATTATGGACAGATGCGCAGGCAGGTCAAAGACAGTCTGCGCGGATAGATTTTGCACGGCAGCGGCGGCCAGGATGGAAAGACGGTAAATACCCTGGTCGCGGAACCAGACCGCCAATTGATAACTGGCCAGCGCGTCAGCCGCGTAATCCTGACGCAGCCACTCCAACTCGCGGGATGCTTCCGCGTACAGGCCTAATGCCCACAGCTTGAAGCCGCGCTGCAATCGTTCATCCTGGGCAATGGCTGCCGGCAGACGCGCCAGATTGTCTGATGTTCCCCACCAGCCGGCCAGCCAGGCGGCGACAGCAACGAGTTGTTCTTCGTCGTTGAGTGCGTCCTCAGAGGGCAGCGACAGGGAAGGTGAAGCAGGAAATGGCGGCTCGGCGGCCACCACCTGTCGCAGCCGCAGGGCGTAATAGCCTGCGCCCGGCCACGTTTGCGCCTGAGTGCGCAGGTCGTCCAATGCGGGCGACTCTGCCGGCAGGTGACTGATCAGCCACAACAAAGAAGCCGCCCCATACTCCTGATTCGGATAGAGTTCGACTGCCGCGCCCCAGGCAGAAAAGGCCGCCTCTTGGTCTTCAGCCTGCCAGGCCAGCCAGCCGGCCCGAAACAAGGCTTCCGGGGCATCCTGATGCCAGCTATACGCGGTAGCCATCTGGCGATACAAGGCGGCGGCGCGCAAGCTGTCCTCCTGCCGCTCTGCCAGCACCGCCGCCCACCAGGCGGCAAAGGCGGCGTCGGGCCCATCGGGATAAGCCGCCACGTAGGCTTCATAGGTGGCCGTGGCATTGGCCCACTGCCCGGCCCGCGCATACAGTTTGGCTGTTTCAATCTGGGCGGCGGCAGGTTCCAGGCGGCCATATTCGCCCAGTTGCGCCAGCGCCGCCGCCAGATCGCCGATACCTTCATAACACCAGGCCAGGTAGAGGTGTGTATCCGCTCGATAATCCTGGGGATTGGCCGCCAGATAATTGTCGAAGGCGTCAATGGCCGGCGCATACGCCGCCGCATAATAATCTACCAGACCCCGCTGGAAAGGGTCCACGGTCACCTCTGCCTGCACCAACGCCACCAGCGCCTGGTAGCTGTCATAGCTGCGCGGGTAGTTGTTGATGGCAGTCAAGAATCGCTCATGAGCCGCCTCGGTATTACCTGCCTGTAATTCGGCTGCCCCGGCCAGAAAGGCTGCCTGGCCCAACGTGTATTCGGTCACAGCCAGCCCGCCCACGGCATCATAGTGGGTAATCGCCTGGGCATAGCTGCCATCCTCCATATAGAGAGCGGCCAACGTCTGGTGCAGCGCTACCTGCGTCAGGCGATGCGATGGGGCTGCCGCCGCGGCCTCGTAGGCAGTCAGCGCCGCCTCTCGATCCGCCAGGGCCAGATGACAGGTGGCTAGGCGCGGCTGCACATAGGCGACCATGTCGGGATTAGCTGCCAGGTAAGTTTCATAGGCGTTAATAGCCGCCCCGCAATCTCCCTGACGTTCGTAGGCGTTAGCCAGCAAAAAACTGGCTGCCTGAGGGTGCGCCAGAGGGACAGCGGTGATGGTGGACGTGATGGTGAGCGTGGGAGAGACAGTCACCGTGTCTGTGACCGTATTTGCCGGCATTTGCGGCGCAGCGCCATCTGTCTGGGCCAGATACGTCGTCAAAATATCGCCGGCTTCTGCCCACATTTTCATGCCCAGGTACGCCTGCGCCAGACCGTAATGGGCCATTTGCGCATCGGCAGCGGGCAGGGCGTCTGCCGCCGTCAGGCTGGCTTGAAAGGCGTCAATGGCGGCGGCATAATCCTGATTGGCCAGCGCCGCCTGCGCCCGCGCCAACCAGACCGCCGGCAAAGGCGTCGCTGTGGGAGACGGAGTGGGGCTGGGAGTTATGGTGATGGTGGGTGTTGCCGGCACAGCCGTAGCTGTCGCTGTGACACGGGGAGTGGGCGGCAGCATCTGGCCGGGTAGCGGAGAGCTGACCAGGGTTGGGGTGGGGCGCAGCGTGGGCGAAGGCGGCGCTAAAGAGGCCAACTCTTCCCCTTCCGCGCAACCCGCCAACCAGATCAGCGCCAGCAGCAATCCCAGGATGCGCCTTGACAAACTCATGGCGTGCTTGTTCATCATAGCCGCTATTCTACTCACCCGGCGGCCTGTGCCGGCGACCCGTAGCCTGATCGTTGCCAAACAATCAACAACTCTTAATGATTCGGGCGCATTCCTTTAGCGGGTGTCGCTTAGTTCGCGCCCGCGCAGTAGTTCCCAGCCCAGGTAAATGGGGGCGGCCTGCGTCAGACCCACCCAGATGAAAACAATGATCAGCGCCAGTTTGAACTGCTCCAACTGGCTGGACAGGCTGCTGCGGGTCTGGCGGATGTTATCGTTAACCTCGGTGATCAGGCTCGTATACTCATCCAACAACGGTTGCACATTAGCCACGCTGCCATTAATCGTCTTCAGGTCACCGGCGATCAGCAAAATGTCCTGGCTGATAGTCACCAGGTTTTCGTCTGTGACGCCCAGATAAACCTTGAGGGTGCGCAGCCGGTCGGGAATACCATCCAAACTACTACCGATGGCCGTGATAGATTCGTCAAATGGCGTGGCAGGGGCGTAATCAATGCCCAGGTCATATTGAATAGGAAACCCCAGGATGGTCTCGTCAATGCGAAAATCATTCAGAGCGCGCAGGGTGGTGTCAATCGTGCCGGCAACTTCGGCCACATTGGGCAACGTCTCTTGCACCGCCTCAAGGCTGTCAGGCACATCTGTGCTGGCAATCTGGCCGATTTGTTCCAGCAAGGGACGTGTCTGGCTGATAGTTTGCGACAGGTTCGAGGCTGCCGTTTCCACTGTCGTCAGGCTGCCGTTCACCTGTCCCACAGTCGTCTTCGTCAATACCAGCGTATCCAATACCGTATCCAGACTGTCCGACACCAGGCGCAGGCTTTGATCCAGCGCCTGCCCCACATTGCCCACCAGGCGCTGCGTCACCAGCACCCCGCCAACGCTCAACGCCAGCCCCGACAGACCAATAAACAACATGATAAAACCCAAAATACGCCTGATCATACGATTTCTCCCTTTGCTTAGTAGCCGTCCGAAAACAACTTTACATTTTTAACAGACGGCTACTCACAAGCTGTCCGCACAATTCCGCTAACTTAATTGCGGACAGCCACTTACTGTGACAATGTCATTAAGGTAACGGTTGCTTTCGCCACCAATTTCCGTTCGCTCTGATGGTGTACAAAGACCTCCGACTCTGTCACCGTCAGGGTACGACCCGGTTTTAACACCTGGGCGCGGCAGGTCAAACGTTCTCCTTGAGCCGCCCGCAGCAGGTTGATTTTGAACTCCACGGTTAGCACGTATTCGTTGGGCCGGATCAACGTGGCCGAGGCAGCGCCTGCGGTGTGATCAGCCATCGTGGCCTGCACGCCAGCATGGATCAGGTTATCCTGCTGCCAGTGGCGGCGGGTGATATCCAGCGTTGATTCACACCAGCCAGGCCCTAAACCAGCCAGTTGAATGCCTACGTCAGCCACAAAGGCCGCCTTGGCGAAAACTTGCTGCGCCAGCGACAGGTAATCAGGATTTTGTGGAGTCATGGATAGATCTCAAGTTGAGGTTGATAGACAGAGCCGCTCAAGCCCGTTACCTCCAGGTTGGTCAGGACCGCGGTCATAGCAGCGCGGTCAACAGGCCCTGACTGAGCGGCTTGACCCAGAGCAGCCAGGAGGAGTTGGAAGGCGTCGTAGGCTGCGCCAGCGTATGGGCCAGGCTGTTCGTCAAAGGGGGTGATAGCAGTATAGGCAGCGTAAAAAGATGCCGGCAGTTGCTCTGGTGGCGTGGCTTGCAGCGGAGATATGCCCCCGGTCAGCAGCGGCAGTCCGGCCTGGATGTAGATCGGCGCGGCTGCGGCGGTCGTCGGCGACAGCCAGTGCCCAACCACAGCTACCACCAACGGGTCCAACGCCAACGAAGCAGCCGCCTGCTGCGCCAGCTCAGGGTCGCCGGCATCGTCCAGGGCTACCAGTTCCAGGCGATAGCCGCCTACGCCGCCAGCCAGGTTAATCTCTCGGACTGCCAGACGGGCGCTGTAAATCACGTCGTACCCCACAGCGCGATACTGCCCCTCAAACGGAGCCACCAGACCAATTTTAACCACTGGCGCCGTCCCCCCGCAGCTAACCAGACCCAACAGAAACAGCCACCATAGACCCGCTTTGGTCCAGCCAGCAGCCTTAGGCCGGCGCCGTTCAGCGGCAGTTGGCCACATTGACGAGATGCTCCTCATAGGTTTCGCTGAAAATGTGTAATCCAGGCGCGTTGGGATCACACCCGGCCACAAAGAACAGATAATTCGTTTGCGCCGGCTGAGCCACAGCTTGCAGCGACGCCAGGCCCGGATTAGCAATAGGGCCTGGCGGCAAACCTTTGTACAGGTAAGTGTTATAGGGAGAATCTATGGTCAGATCGGCGGCAGACAAGGGCGACTTCCACCAGGCGCCGTCTGCCTGTGGGCCAACCGCATACTGCACGGTGGGATCGGCATCCAGCTTCATATCTTGCGCCAGCCGGTTGAGAAAAACGCTGGCTACCAGTGACCGCTCGGCGTCCACCACCGCTTCCCGCTCTACAATGGCCGCCAGGGTTACGGCCTGAGCCAGCGACAAACCGGCTGCGCCATACGCCTGGCGCATGGCGGGCGTGACGCGGCGGCCAAAGTTTTGCAGCATTAAGTCTATCAGATAAGGTGCATCGGCATCCAGGGGCAGGCGGTAGGTGTCGGGGAAAAGATACCCTTCTAATGAACCAGTCGCCTCCCCCACAAAATCATAGCCGGACAAATCAAAAGGCGCTCGCCGCTGCACAATAGCCAGGAATTGCGCAGCGGCCACCTGGGCGGGTGTTGTTTGCGCCAGGTAATTAGCCATTTCCTCGCTGCGCCACCCTTCCAGGAAACGAACAGTTACCTCCTGCCCCATGGCGTTAGCTAATACTGCGGCCAGCTCGGGGATGGTCAGGCCTGGGTCAATGGTATAAATGCCCGCTTCCAGGTTGGCGTCCAGGCCATAATAGCGCACGTAATTGACAAATAGTTCCATATTGGTTAATAAGCCCTGCGCGGCCAGGTTAGCGGCAATGACATTGGCCGTTTCGCCTGGAGCTACAGTGAAGGTAACGGCTGTTTGCGCTGCGCCTGCGGGATGGCTTAGTTCGGTGGCGTGCAATCCCAGGTAGCCCTGCAAATAGAGGTATTCCGCCGGATTCAGATTGACATTACCCTGGTCTATGCGCACCTGCCCGGCGTACCGGCTCTGCTGCCAACTGGCGTACAGCAACAGGCTGGCCGTCAGACAGGCGGTGAGGCCGGCAAAAAAGAGGAGCAGGCGAGCCAGACGACGCAAAACGCCGCCGCTCCCTGGCAGCTCAGCGTAAGGGTCCTGTCGTTGGCGTGTGGGCGGGCGATCAGTCGTCATGGTTCACCAACGGATGCAGACATGCTGGCTTGAGCATCCAGGTAGGTTTGTAGAAACATCGCCGCGGCCACAGCGTCTACCCATTGGCGCTGCTCCCGTGCTCGTTGACCACGAGCGCGCAGGCTGGCGGCGGCTTCTACAGTGGAGTAGCTTTCATCGCAAAAGGCCAGCGGGAGACCGACGGCGGCGCTTAAGTCGGCGGCATAATTTCGCATCCAGACTACTTTGGAGCTTTCCACTGAAGTGGCCTGACCATCAGCGGTCAGCGCAACGGGCAGGCCGACCAGCAGCAGGGTCACCTGTTGTTCCTGGACGATGCGTGCCAGACGGGCGAAATCCTCTGGGCGAGATTTGCGTTTTAGCACGGTAAACGAACGGGCCAGAATGCGCCTTTCGTCGCTCAGAGCCACGCCAATCCGCTTTTCCCCCAGATCAATCGCCAGAATACGTCCTGGTAGGGGTTGTTTCGAGATCATGCCCTGTGTTTTAACGCAAAGTGACGCAGAAGGAAAGGGCAGCCGCCATTTTCTGACCTATAATACCATATCATGCCAACAGCATTTCATTATCACAACGGTCAATTGTACGGAGAAGAAACGCCGCTGGCTCATATCGCGGCAGCGGTGGGTACACCTGTTTATGTTTATAGCCAGGCGGCTTTGGTGGAACGGGCGGCAGCCTATATGGCCGCGGCGCAGCAAATGGCGGCGCGCTGCCTGGTCTGTTACGCAGTTAAGGCCAATGGAAATCCGGCGCTGCTGCGCCTGTTGGGGGAACAGGGGTTAGGGGCAGACCTGACCAGCGGCGGCGAGCTTTTTCTGGCGCAAACTGCCGGCATTCCCCCTGACCGCCTGCTCTTTTCGGGCGTGGGCAAGACCAACGCGGAAATCCGCCAGGCGCTGCAAGCGGGCATTCGCGCTTTACACGTGGAGTCGCAGCCAGAGATGGCGCGCATTGCCGGCATCGCCCAAACGCTGCAAATCATAGCTCCCGTGGCCGTGCGCTTGAACCCAGACGTGACGGCGGACACCCATCCGGCCATCCGCACAGGTGGGCGGCAGCACAAGTTTGGCGTCAACGCCGCGACGGCGCGCCAGATGCTGCTGGCAGCGGCAGCGCATCCCTGGCTGCGTCCGGTGGGGCTGGCGGCGCACATTGGCTCCCAGATTCGGGAGCTGGCGCCTTTTCGCCAGATGACGACGGCGCTGCTGCGGCTGGCGGCGGAATTGGAGGCTGCCGGCTGCCGCCTGCAATACCTGGACGTGGGCGGGGGATTGGGACTGGATAGCATTAACCAGGCTGCGCCCACCCCGGCTGAATGGGTAGCCGCAGTGGGCGAACCGGTGGCGCAGGCAGGCTATGAGTTGGTCATGGAGCCGGGGCGTTCGCTAGTAGGAGATGCCGGCATCTTACTCACGCAGGTTGAGTATGTGAAAGAAGAAGGCGGCAAACAGTTTGTGGTGGTAGATGCCGGCATGAACGACTTCATCCGCCCTGCTCTTTATGGCGGCGCGCATCCTATCTGGCCCGTCGTCTGGCGCGATGACCAACCGGAAGCCGTGGACGTAGTCGGTCCGGTTTGCGAAACAGGGGACACGCTCGTGCGCGATTACCCGCTGCCGGCAATGGCGGCAGGCAACTTGTTGGCGGTGATGCAGACCGGCGCTTATGGCTACGCCATGAGTTCTAACTACAATGGGCGACTGCGCCCGCCGGAAGTGCTAATTTCCGGCGCAGCCTACCGTCTCATCCGGCAGCGGCAAACCCTGACTCATTTGCTAGGTTAGGTTATGCCATGTAAAATGCCTTGCTTGATTAACGAGGCCGCATGCTGCGTATTCCCTGTTGTGAGTAAGCCTGGGGATAACATCCCTACCTGGCCAAATGATTGGCGGTAAAGCATGTCCTGTTATAAAACCCAAACGTCTCCCCTTTACACGTGATACCAATTCAACCGCTGGCGCAAACGATTTGGGGCCGTAGGGCAGGCGTAGCTGTGTTTAGAATTGATCTGGGCTGGCTTTCAGGTAGTCATTTCAGAGATGAGGATGAAAAATGACAATTTCGTTAGGTAAAATTAAGCGGGCGCTAATTGGCGAGCCATTTCCCACGCGCGCAGAAATTCACGAGCGGCTGGATAAAGTGCGTGGACTGGCGATTTTTGCTTCTGACCCCATTAGCAGCAACGCTGATGCCACCGAAGCCATCATGACGGCGCTGGTGCTTGGGCTGGGGGTAGGCGGGCTGCGTTATACGCTGCCACTGGGGCTGGGCGTGGTGACGCTGGTGCTGCTAGTTGTCTTTAGCTACATCCAGACGATTTTGCATTACCCTGACGGCGGCGGAGCGTACACAGTCGCCAAAGATAACCTGGGCAGGACGCCAGCGCTGTTTGCCGCCTCTGCTCTGTTGATTGATTATATTTTGACGGTGGCGGTGTCTGTTTCTGCCGGCATTCGCGCCATCACTTCCGCCGCTCCTGGTTTGCAGCCATACGCCGTGCCTATGGCCCTGTTTGCCATCCTGCTCTTGACCTGGATTAACCTGCGCGGTGTGCGTGAAAGCGGCACCATCTTCGCTTTGCCCACGTACGCTTTCGTTGTGGGCGTGCTGGTCACAGTCTTTATTGGGTTGCTGCGACTCACGGGCATGTTGGGCCTGCCGCCTATGGCGCCCCCGGCGCATGAGGCCGCCGCCGTCCTGCCATCAGCCAGCCAATTCCTCTTTGTTTGGGTGCTGCTGCGGGCCTTCGCTGCCGGCTGTACGGCGTTGACTGGAATTGAAGCTATTAGCAACGGGGTCCAGGCTTTCAAGCCGCCGGAAGCCAAAAATGCGATCAAGACCATGGTGGCTATGGGCCTGATTGCCATGTCCCTCTTTGTCGGTATCACTTTCCTGGCATCGCAGTTGTCGCTGGTTCCGGCCCATAGCGAAGGTGAGAGTATTTTGTCGCAGTTGGCGCGGACGGTGACGGGCGGATTGCCTGGTGGAGGCATTCTATATTATTGGGTACAGTTTTTTACCACGATGATCTTAATCCTGGCGGCCAACACCGGTTATCAGGACTTCCCTCGCCTCGGTTCGTTTCTGGCCCAAGATGGTTATATGCCGCGCTGGATGCAAAATCGGGGAGATCGGTTGGTGTATAATGCCGGCATTGTTGTCCTGGCCTTTGTCGCCTCCATCATCGTCCTCATCTTTCGCGCCAACGAAATCGCCATGCTGCCCCTCTACGCTCTGGGCGTCATGCTCAGCTTCTCCCTTTCTCAGGCAGGTATGTTCCACCTGATGGGGCGTATCAGCCACCTCAAACCCGGCGAAAACATCCGCACCCTGGTGACAACCATCCACTACGAAAGCGGCACCCGCTGGAAACGGCTCATGAACGCCGTGGGCGCAATCGTTACCAGCATCGTGTTTATCATCCTGGTCGTTACCAAATTCGTAGAAGGTTCCTGGATAGTCGCCCTGCTCATCCCCCTTTTCGTATGGATGTTCCGCACCATCAAGCAGCATTACGTTTCCGTAGCCCATGAATTAAGCACCAGCGAATTCAAGGTGAAAGACATGCGCAGTATTGCTGACGTGGTGATTGTTCCCCTGGGGGACGTGCATCGCGGCACGCTGCGGGCGCTCCTCTACGCGCGCCAGTTGTCTACCAACGTACGCGCCGTCTGTGTCACCACCAGCGAAGAAGCAAAGGAGCGCCTGCACCGTCGCTGGCGGCGCTTTCCCGAAATCACCGATGGCATCAGCCTGCACATTATAGATTACGAATACCGCGACATCCTGTCCCCGCTGGTGGATTACATCAATGACGTCACCAACGTAGAATTCCCGGGGGCGCTGATTACCGTTGTTGTACCTGAATTTGTGCCTGACTCCTTTTGGGCGCAGCTACTCCACAACCAGACGGCCAATATCTTGCGCGCGCGCCTGCGCAGTTCTGAGGACGTAGTCGTGATTGACGTACCTTACCACATACGCAGCCGCCACCCGGAAGCTATCCTCAACTTACAGACAGAAGAAATAGCAAACAGCCCTCATGAAGCAGAGACCCCGGCCGGCGTGGTCGCCGCAGACCAGCCGGGCAAATCAGAACACTGAGAAATACAGGAAGCCATATGGAGCATAAGAAACGGATTGCTATTTGCACAGGCGGCGGTGATGCCCCTGGATTAAATGCCGTCATCCGCGCCGTAACCCTGGCGGCGTTGCAGCGTGGCTGGGAGTGTTTCGGCATCCGGGATGGATACAACGGTTTGCTCTCCCCCCAAAACTATCCTGAAGATGGCGGCCTGGTCCCTCTTGATCGGGACAATGTGCGCGGCATCACCCACTTAGGCGGAACCATCATCGGTACCACCAATAAAGGCAATCCGTTTCATTATCCCGTGCGGCAGGCAGATGGCAGTTACGTAGAAGTAGACCGCTCTGATGAGATTGTAGCCGCCTTTGCGCGGCACAATCTGGATGCGCTGGTTTCCGTGGGCGGCGACGGCTCCATGAAAATCGCTTACGATCTGACCCAAAAAGGGTTGAACATCGTTGGCGTGCCCAAAACGATAGATAACGACCTGGATGGGACGGTCGTTACCTTCGGTTTTGAAACCGCCGTCAGTTTTGCCACCGAAGCGCTGGATCGGCTGCATTCCACCGCCGCCGCGCATCAGCGCGTCATGGTCACGGAAGTCATGGGACGACATGCTGGCTGGATTGCTCTGTTTGCCGGCGTGGCTGGTTCCGCTGATGTGATCCTTATCCCTGAGATCCCGTATGATATGGAAAAAGTAGCGCACAAAATTCGCCAGCGGGAAAGCATGGGCCGGCATTTCTCGATTGTGATCGTGGCTGAAGGCGCTATCCCTAAAGGGGGGACCTACTCCATCGTGGGTAAAGCCATTGGGCAAGCGGAGCGACTGGGCGGCATCGGCAACAAGGTGACGCTGGAAATTGAAGCGTTGACGGGCAAGGAGACTCGCTGCGTGGTGTTAGGACACCTGCTGCGCGGCGGCGCGCCTATCTCCTATGACCGCCAACTGTCGCTGCGCTTTGGCGCCGCTGCCGTCCGCGCCATCGCCGAAGGGCAGAGCGGCATCATGGTGGCTCTGGACCCGCCCACCGTGAAGTACGTCCCCCTGGAAGAAAGCACGCGCCGCATGAAACTGGTT
>CAZDSN010000076.1:0-10520 GCA_964507675.1 uncultured Ardenticatenaceae bacterium
GCCTTTCTACGAGCTTTTCTTTGCTGTATTCGCCAAACCCTGATCCCAAACAGTTTCCGTTCGACGGGAATAGGGAGAATTGATGTCAAAGGAAGGAGCAGACTCTGGGGTCTGCTCCTTCCGGGAGCCGCTGATTTTGGTCTGTTCCCCAACTCTGCTATAATGCGCAGCAGTGGCGCGGCGACAACGTGCCTTTTTTTATGCCGGCAGTTCGCCCCACCTGGCGAGCGCGCGGGCTTTGTGCATAGCGTATGAATGACTTATCACCAGACCTGCCCCCGGCGGCCAATGAAGCTGAGACACGCTGTCCTGTTTGTGACAGCCGCGTACAGGCGGGGGATAAAATTTGCTTGATGTGCGGCGCGCCCGTGCCACCGTCGTTGTTTGCGACCGCAGTAGATAAAAATGTTGCGGCAAACGAAGAGGCACGCAGTCCCGTTCCGACTATCGTACCTGCGGCGGGGGGAATGCCGGCAGCGCCGCCCCTCCCGGCCATCATCGAAAGCCAGATGCGGGAACGGCAGTCCCGCCTGAGCCTGCTGATTACGGTCATCATTACGGCCATTACCATTGTCCTGGGTGCCATCGTGCTGCAAAACCCCACCCCTGTGACTCTGGCTCTGGTTCCCACACCAACCCCTATTCCCCCCACAATCACCTTTACCCCTACCTGGACGCCGCTGCCCAGCGAAACCGCTCCCCCTACCCAGCCTCCCACCATCACGCCAACACCCCAACCAACCACTACGTCACAGCCGCCGCTGCTGGTGACCGTCGCCCCAGGCGATACCCTTTTTTCGCTTTCCTTCCGCTATCAGGTCTCCATTGACAGTATCGCCCTGCTCAACAACCTCTCCCCAGACAACCCCCTTATCCGTGCGGAACAACAGTTAGCCATTCCCTGGCCCACACCCACGCCGCCGCTGCAGCCTGTGCAGGTACAGGTGGGCGCAGATACAGTCCTGGCCGATCCCACCAACTGTGAACGGTATGAAATCAAGGGGAATGATACGATGGTAGCCATCGCCGTCAGATATAGCGTTCCACTGGATGCTCTGCTGGCTGTCAACCGGCTGGATGTACAATCCCTGATCCGGCCAGGCGATACAGTTTGTATCCCGGCCATAAGTTATACAGAAACGGAACTGGTAAACACGCCTGGCCCTTCCCCTACGCCTGGCCCCACCGCGCCGCCGCGCGGCCCGCACCTGCTTTACCCCCTGCAAAATGCTGCCATCACTCCCCCAGAAGGACCGGTGACATTGCAATGGATCGCCGTCAAAGACCTGGGCGAGTCAGAGTGGTACATGGTGGAAATGCTGGACCTCAATGCAGTGGACAGTCATCCCCGCCGCGCCTTCACCCGGCAAACCTCCTTCCAGACACCGTCTACCTGGCGACCAGAAACGCCAGAGGAACGGCTGATACGCTGGCGGGTCACAATTGTGCAAGTAACGGGTAAACGGAATGACGGCGGTTTTATTTACACCTATGGTGGGCAATCCAGTGAAGATGGTTTCTTCATCTGGGCCGGCGCTGTGCCTACTCCCACCCCAACGCCTACGCCTACAACCCAACCCACCCCGTCAACGCCGTAATCCGCGCCGCCGCTACTCTTGCAAGAAGGGGTTGCGCAGGCGTTCATCGCCTATGGTCGTGACTGAGCCGTGGCCACTGAGGACGCGGGTTTCATCAGGCAGCACCATAAACTTTTCCCATATCGTCTGCATCAATAGCTGATAACTGCCTCCAGGAAAGTCGGTGCGACCAATGCTTTCCTGGAACAAGACATCTCCATCAAAGAGAAGGTGGTAGGAAGGCGCGTAAAAACTGACATGGCCGGGGGCGTGGCCGGGGGTTTCCATGACTTCTAATTCGATCTCGCCCACCTTGATCTGCTGCCCTTCTATTATTAATTCGTCTATAGGTGGTGGGGGATCAACGTGAAAACCCCACAGTCTGGCCATCGCCTCTGCCCTCTCCAACATGGGTATGGCTTCCTGGTGCCCCCAGATGGGCGCACCTGTTAACGCCTTCAATTCGGCCAGGCCGCCAACATGATCGAAATGGGTGTGCGTCAGCAAGATATGGCTTAGTTCCAGTCCGTCTTCATCAAGTTTTTGCTTGATTGCCTGCCCATCCCAGGATGGATCAATCACGGCAGCCCGGCGCGTCACCTGGCAACCTAGAATGTAGCAATTCGTGGACAGGGGTCCCAAAGGAAGTTGGTAAACGGTTATCATAAGTGGTTTTCGGTAGATTGGTGAATGGTTCAGTTTTGCCAAAACCCAATTGTAGCGGTTTAGGCAGATTCACGCACTCAGGTGTAGACGGTCTACGGCCCCATGTGGCAGACGCCACAAAGCATGTTATGATGGTAGCAGTAACCTTCCTCGACAGCCGGCGCTATACAAAGCCGGCCAACAAGATTAGCACAGTCCATGAATGAAACACACCCTAACAGCTTACCCTGCTGCCGGCAGATGCCGTCATTATGGCTGGCCTGGCTGCTTGTCGCCCTGCCATGGATGGCTGGCTGCCAGACAACCACGCCCACAGCAACGCCAACGTTAACTGGACAAACACCGCCATCTCCTACAGTTGCCATCATCACCACAGTCACCGAAACAGTATCCTGCTCCCTGCGCGCACCTGACCGGCTGTTGGCCTTCTCGACTGACGGCCAATATCTGGCTTATGGTTACCAGGAATCAACCCGCAGCCGTCTGTATCTACTAAATGCAACCGATGCGCTGGCGGGAGCAGCGAGCACGCCCAAACTGTTGGCCGATGATGGTTGGGAGTTTGCCTGGGACCCACAGGGCGAGCGGTTAGTTTACGCCGGGGTTTCTGGGCGCAGCCTCACATTATTAGATTTGCAGGGGGAGAAAATTGGCGAGATCAACGCTGGTTGGCAGCATGCCAGTCCCGCCTGGTCGCCTGATGGCGCAGCGCTGGCGCTGCTGCACACAGCGCGTCGCCGGGACGACGCTGGTCTGGCCGCCTCTGGCTTAATGTGGGTCCAGTTGGATGATCTGGATTCGCCGCAAATGCTGTTCAGTTTGCAGCAGCTTGCGGCATTGAATAGTGGCGGCGCGCTATCACCGCGATTTAACAGCAGCCCGGCATGGTCTTCAAATGGCCTCGAAATAGCCGTCACCGCGGCAGATAGTTTGTATCGGGTAGGGCTGGCGGGAGCAGCGCCGGCACGGCTGACGCCTGTAGACATTTGCGTCCAGCACCCACTATGGTCTCCCGATGGGACACAGATTGCCTTTCTCTCCGCACCCGTTTTCAGCGATCCGTCTGGAGGCTGGAGCTTGCAGCTTGTCCATCAAGATGGCAGCGGTCTGATCACGCTGGTATCCAGTAATGATTTACGTCTGGAACAGTTCGCCTGGTCACCCAACGGGGGGCAAATCGCCTTTACCGCCAGCACGGCGGCAGCAGAGCCGGATTTATACTTGATCAATCGGGATGGCAGCGGGCTGCTGCGGTTAGCCATGCCTGTAACCGGCCCGAAGTATGCGGCAACCTGGTCGCCCGACGGCGGCGCGCTGGCAGTCCTGGCGGGTAATGAACTGGGGCTAATTGACCTGGCCAGCAGCAGTTGGGTGCGCCTGGGGGTACTGCCGTAGCCGTAATGGTGTAGTCTCTACTGACTTCTATGCCTACGCTGGTGCCGCGTCACCGTCTGGTATAAAAAGGCAGCCGTTTGCGCCGCGATTTTGTCCCAGGTGAACAGGTCGGCCAGTTGCAGCGCGCCTTGACCCAGGCGCTGCGTCAGATCTCGATTGGCAGCCAGGGTTTGAATGGCTGCGGCCAGGGCCGAGGGATTTTGGGCCGGCACAAACCACACATTTTGCCGGTGCACCAACTCAGGGGTAGGGCTGTCAGGTTCCGTTGTAATCAGGGGGCATCCGTGGGACAGCGCCGCCATTAACGTTCCGCGCCGCAAGGATACGCCGTCTCGATAAGGCATTACCATTAAGTCGGCAGCGCGCAAATAGGTTGATACGTCCGCTGCCGGCACAAAATCCGTCCAGTGTACCCGCGGCGACAATGCCAGATCGGTAATCAGGGTATCCAGATGCGCCAGAAAAGCCCGGTTCGTGGCCGGATCGCTGTCCCCGGTGCGCCCGCCAATGAAGACAAGATGGGTTTGTGGGGAGCATTGGGCCAACGCTGCCAGTAAGGTATCGGCCCCTTTGCTGGGATTCAGAAAGCCAAAATAACCCAGGAGCAGGGCGTCAGGGGGAAGACCTAACTGGCGGCGCAGTTCAGCCACAGCCGTTGGTGCAGGAGTATGGACGGCAATGTTACTGCCAATGGGAATGGCGGCAACAGCGGCATTCAGCGGCCTCACCTGTTCGGCGTCGGCGTGGTTGGTGACGATAACGCCATGCGCGTAACGGGCCATCAGGCGCACGGCCAGGCGGCGCAGCGGCCCGGCTTTGGGAAAGAGATAAGGCTCACGCAAATCGTGGAACGTAACCACCGTCGGCGCCAATCCTTTTAACCGCCAGGGAGCCAGATTAATGGCTGGATTGCGCATGTTGTAGGCAGCGGCCTGGTATTGAATGTCCAGCACGTCCAGTTCCTGCTCCAGAGCCAGGTCCGCCAGGGCAGCTATATCCCGCCAACGCCAGCGATACGCCCGCGGATAAAGATGGGCATATGGCAGGGCCACTGGACGCCGTAAGTCGCGCCAACTGCGCTGCACGTCTGGTGGGCGGGCCTGGTGACTGGTGAAAATGGATACGTCATGTCCAATGTCGGCCAATGCCCTGGCCAGTTCCTGGGTAAACGCGCCTACTCCCCCCTCCATAGGTGGGAATTCACCGGTTACCAGACCGATTTTGAGTTTAGGAATTACCAAGGAAGACAAGGTAGGGAACCAAAATACTTTTCAGGTTTTCGTCAGCGGCTCCGCATGAGGCTATTTTCATTTATCATAGCCGGCGGGGCGCAAACCAGAGCGCAGCACCTGCCAGTAGGAGTTCACCCGCTGCCAGCGCAAATCCCGCCGGTGACCCAACACGCCTTTCGCCGCCTCCAGCAGCAGTTGGTAAACGTAACTGGCTAACAGAAAAAAACGCAGGCAAAATGCCGGCACAGCCCCATGAAACTTACGAAAATAACGCAGCCTGGCCCGCTGAAAATGGATGTGACGCGCCGTGACGGCCTGCTCGCTGCTCTTGCCTTCATGGTGCACAATTTGCGCTGCCGGCAAATAAACCACCCGCCACCCCGCTTCCTTAATGCGGCGACACCAGTCCAGCTCCTCAGAATACATGAAATACGCTTCATCCATATCCCCCACCTGCCCCACGACCTCTCGCCGGGTCATCAAGGCAGCGCCGACTACCCAGTCCACATCGGCGACAGCAGCATCAGGCAGGTCAAGGGCATAGTAATGGCGCAAGATACGGGCCGGCGCATAAGGTTGCAGCCACGTACTCTCTAAAAACGCTGTGACCAGGGTGGGGAAACGGCGGCGGGATGACTGCACGCGGCCATCGCTGCACAACAACTGCGGTCCCACCACCCCCACGTCCAGGTGGCTATCCAGAAAAGCTACCAGCCGTGGCAGCGCTGCGTCCACAATCTCTGTATCCGGGTTAAGCAGCATAATGTAGCGACCAGCAGCCTGCATCAGTCCAATATTGTTACCTTTGGGAAATCCGACATTTTCGCGGCAGGCTATCAAATGCACCTCGGGAAATTCTTGAGCCACCATCTGGGGGCTTCCGTCAACCGATCCGCCATCCACCACAATCACATCCAGGTGCAGATCGCCCTGCCCGGCGGCAATAGATTGCAGGCAGCGTCGCAGCAGATCACACACGTTCCAGCTAACGATAATGATAGAGAGATCAATCAGGGGAGAGCGCGGCGTGGGGTGATGAATAGCTGTGAACATCAGGGCAGCGCTTACAGATCACGGCTAACCACGTAGTCAGCCAGAGCGGCCAGTGCAGCTCGTTCACTCGATGAAGGTAAGACTTGTAATGAACGTTTGGCCTCGGCGGCAAAATCGCGGGCCTCGGTCAGCGCCAGTTGAATAACGTCTGACTCTCGAATAGCCGCCAGCGCCTGGGCTATCCGCTCCGGCTCTCGCTTGTGTCCATTCAGCACGGCCATCACCCGCCCATCGTCAGGATAACGTTCCAGGAAATAAAGTGTAGGCAACGTGACCAACCCCTGCTGCAAATCGCTGCCCAGAGGTTTGCCAACGGCTGTTTCCTCACCCACAAAATCAAGAATGTCATCCACAATCTGAAAAGCCATGCCCAACTTCTGCCCAAAACGGCGCATCTCGGCAATAATCCCTTCATCATCGGTGGCCAACACTGCCGCGGCCTCGCTGGCCAGGGCAAAAAGGGAAGCTGTCTTGGCAAAAATCCGATCGTAGTAAGCCTGTCGTTCCCGCTCGCCACTGCGTCCTTCAAAAAGCTGGGTCAACTCACCATTGCAAATCGTCATCAAGCATTCGGCAAACAGCGACATGACGCGCACGCTGCCCGTGGCGGCGGCCAGTTGGGCCGCGCGAGCAAAGATAAAGTCGCCGGTGAGAATTGTCGCCCCGGGCGACCAGGTGGCGTTCAACGTGCTGACGCCCCGTCGCAGCAGCGCGCCATCAATGATGTCGTCATGCACCAGCGTGGCTGTATGCAGCAGTTCTACCGCGCCAGCCAGGTTGATCAGCGCTTCCAACGGTCCATTTAAGGTATCACCCGTCAATAACGTTACAGCCGGACGAGCTCGTTTTCCCCCACTTTGCAGCAGGTAATGCAGCGCCGATGTCAATGCCGGGTGGGCCGCCACCGTCATTTCCCGCATACGCGCTTCCACCTGCTGTATTTGGGACTGGATGGGGATAAACAGGTCGAACTCTTCCGCTTTTTTCACATTTACATAGACTGGTTGCATGAAATACTGTCCAGGCCCAATCCACCAAACAGACGAGCCGCGTTAGCAGTTGTCTGGGGCACCAGGGTCGTTTCTTCTTCACCGCGGGCTGCGGCCAGCCCTGCCGCTACGTAAGTCACGTAAGCAGGCTCATTCCGCTGGCCGCGATGGGGATGCGGCGGCAGAAAAGGTGCGTCCGTTTCCACCACCAGGCGTGCTGGCGGCGTTTGGGCGGCTACAGCCCGCAACGCGGCTGCCTTTTTGTATGTAACAGGCCCGGTGAAGCCCAGGTAGAAGCCCATATCTAACGCCTGCCGCGCCACTTCCCAGGTAGTCGAAAAAGAATGCAGCACGCCTGCATTGTCACGACCAGCCAGAGGAGAAGCAGCCAGCAACTCCAGTACATCCTCATCTGCTTCGCGGTTGTGAATGATAGCCGGCAAATTGAGTTCTGCCGCTAACGCTAATTGTGCCGCAAAAGCCCGGCGCTGTACAGTCTTTGGCGTCAGATCCCAATAGTAGTCTAACCCGATCTCGCCAATAGCCACGACTTTCTCATGCTGCGCAAATTGGCGCAGATCGGCCAGCCAGCCGTCGTCCCAATCGGCGCAGGAATTCGGGTGTACGCCAAGGGCCGCATAAACAGAAGGGTAAGTTTCGGCAAGTTGGAGAACAATGGGCCAGTTAGTGGGGTGCAATGCCGGCACAATCATCCGCCCCACCCCCGCTGCCACAGCCCGCGCCACTACTTCCGGTCGATCTTCATCAAACCGGTCAAAATCCAGGTGGCAGTGCGTATCAACCAACATGGCGCATCACGGTTGGCGCGGTTGGAACGTGTCCGGCATCTGTACGGCCACCACTTCGCCGCGCGCCGTCTCTACCCCATTCGCCCACAGCGAACAAGCCACTATCGTCTTGCGCCCTTTAATCTCTTTCACATGGGCGCGAACCTCCAGCGGGCCGTCCAGCGGCGTCGGCTTCAAATAATTCACATGAAGCGAAGCAGTCACGTAACGCGGCACAGGTTCTGTACCTATTGCCCGCCCTTCAGCACGATAAGCGGCGGCGGAGGCAGTTCCCGTGCTGTGGCAATCAATGAGAGAGGCAATCAGGCCCCCATAAACATAACCCGGAATGGCGGTGTGGTACGGGCGCGGCTGATAAACACAAACCGCCTCCTCTCCGTCCCAATGGCTCTTAATCTGCAAACCGTGCGCATTTAGACGGCCACAACCATAACAATGACTTGTGTCATCGGGATAATAATCTTGAAATGCGGGGAAATCGGTCATAGTTCTCAAAATAGTCAAGGAATAGTTACGAAAGCAAACCCGCCAGACGCATACCATCTTCCAAAATAGCCTGCACGCGATCCTGGTGCGTTGTTTCGCAATAAACACGAATGATAGGCTCCGTGCCGCTAAACCGGATCAGCAGCCAGCCGCCATCTTCCATCAGGAACTGAAAGCCATCAATGGTGATTTTATCAACCACTTTGAGGCCGCCAATGGTCGCCGGCCGCGCCGCCAGGACACGCGCCTGGGTTTCTGCCTGCCGCGCTGGATCGAAACGGGTGTCTATACGATGGTAGTAGTGAGGACCCACCAGGTTAAATAATGTATCTAACAACTGCGATGGCTTTTGCCCGGTCTGCACCATCAGGTCAAGCAAATACAATCCCGCCAGAATCCCGTCTCGTTCGGGCACATGGCCACGAAAAGCGTAACCGCCGCTTTCCTCGCCGCCCACCAGAGCATTCACTTCTAGCATTTTGGGGGCAATGTACTTGAAGCCAACGCCCGTCTCATACACCGGTACATTATAGATTTGCGCCAGTTTGTTCAACATTTTGGTGGTGGAAATCGTCTTGACAATCGGGCCGCGCTCGCCCCGAATTTCCAGCAAGTAGTAGCCGATCAATCCATAAACGCGCAGTTGGTCAATAAAGCGCCCCTGTTCGTCGCCCAAACCAACCCGGTCAGCATCCCCATCGTTAATGATAGCCATATCCGCGCCCAGTTGAGACACAAAAGACAGCCCGTGGTCTATATTAGGCGGGATAGGCTCCGGTCGTAACATGTGTGGGAAAATCGGGTTGCGCTCATTGTGCACCTCATCCACTGTGGTGGCGCCGCCAGCCAGCAGCATCGGGAACCAGCCAGCGCCATTGCCCCACATGCAATCCACCAGCACCTTAAAGCCAGCCGCCTTAATGGGTTCCAGGTCTACCAGGCGGTGCAGTTGGGTAATGTAAGCAGGGCGGGCGTCAAAGATGGTCACCAGGCCATCGCTGCGGGCATCATCCAGCTTCATGCGCCGCACACCAGCCATTTCATCTGGAATCAAACGCTCAATCTGCTGTAATTGGGCGGGGGCAATGGCTCCCCCATGGGGGTCGCGTACCTTAAAGCCGCAATCTTCAGGCGGATTGTGACTGGCTGTAATATTGATAGCGCCCCCGGCGGCCTTATCTACCACCGCGTAAGAAATGGTAGGCGTGGGCGTGGCCTCATGGGTTAACCAGACGTGAATACCATTGGCCGCCAAGACTTCGGCGGCGGCGGCAGCAAAATGATTGGCCTGAAAGCGCTTGTCATAGCCAATGATGACGCCTTTTCCCGCCAGCCCTGTTTGCTGCAAATAAGCAGCAAATCCCTGAGCGCAGCGGCGCAAATTATCAAAGGTATATTCTTCGGCAATACGACCGCGCCAACCATCTGTGCCGAATTTGATTACATACATGGGGCTTGTCTCCTTCGAGGCTTGCGGATTGGTCAATCTGGCAGAGAGGCCAATTGCCAATGCGCATCACATGGGGGTATGACCGTCTTCGAGCATTTTGATGTCCGCATCAACCATCAGGTGCACCAGTTCGACAAACGTCATCCGTGGTTCCCACCCCAGTTCACGACCTGCCTTGCTGGCATCGCCCACTAACAAGTCCACCTCTGCGGGGCGCATAAAGCGGGGATCTTGCACCACGTAGTCGTGCCAGTCCAAATTAACATAACTAAAGGCCTCTTCCAGAAACTGTTCTATCGAATGCGTTTCGCCGGTGGCAATAACGTAGTCCGAGGGTGTACCGGTTTGCAACATGCGCCACATGGCTTCAACGTAATCGCCGGCATACCCCCAATCGCGTCGAGAATCCAGGTTACCCAATCGAATTTCGTGAGCCAATCCCAGTTTGATTTTGGCGACATGGTGCGTGATTTTGCGCGTGACAAACTCCAGGCCACGGCGGGGGCTTTCATGGTTAAACAGAATGCCCGAAACTGCGTGCAGATTGTAGCTCTCGCGGTAGTTTATGGTAATCCAATGTCCGTATACCTTAGCCACACCATAAGGGCTGCGAGGATAGAAAGGGGTGGTCTCTTTCTGTGGCACTTCGCGCACTTTACCAAACATCTCACTAGAGCTGGCCTGATAAAAGCGAATCTGGGGATTGACAATACGGATGGCATCCAAAAGACGGGTGACGCCCAATGCCGTTACTTCCCCCGTAAATACGGGTTGCGTCCAGGAAGTCTGGACAAAGGATTGGGCGGCCAGGTTATAGATTTCGTCGGGGCGGTGTTCTTCCAGGATGTGGATCAGGGAAATCT
>CAZDSN010000077.1:0-10449 GCA_964507675.1 uncultured Ardenticatenaceae bacterium
GGGTTGACGGCGCAGGACGAGCGCATGCCGGCCTGCTCGCGCGCGACGCAGCGGTTGCAGCGGATGCACGGCACGATGGCGCCGGTGCGGCCCGACAGGATTTTGCCGGCGAGCCCCGCGTCGGCCAGGAACGGCCGCGACATGGCGACCAGGTCGGCCTTGCCGTCGCGCACGATGGCCTCGGCGACATCGGGCGTGTGGATCGATCCGGCGGCGATGACGGGCACGTCGACCGCGGCCTTGATGGTCGCGGCGTAGTCCACGAACGGCGCCTCGGGCAGGTACATCGGCGTCACCCGCAGCTCCATCGCGCGGTAGGTGCCGGCCGAGACGTCGAGCGGGTCGACGCCCGCGGCCACCAGCGCCTGCGCAACGCCCGCGTAGTCGTCGGGCCCCAGGGAAGCCGGGCGGAAGCCAAGCTGCTGCAAAGGCAGGTCTAGCAGCGCCAGATAGAGGGAAGCATGGTCGCAGCACGCATAGGTCGCCAACTGGTTGATGGCTGTGCCGGCAACCCGCACCGCATAGGCGCGGTGTAGCGCCTGATACCCCGCTTCGTCCACAGGCGTGCCCACCAGGGTGGGGCTGGGCAGTAGCAGTTGCGAACCACTCTGTAAGCGGGAGACAAAACCAATCTGGCTGGCCAGGCTGTGGAGGTCGGGGCTGAGAGTCACGTCGAGATGCAGGGTATCACAGGTGGCCATTTCTGCGCATAAGCGGGCCAGATCCTCTTCCAGATCGCTGGCCAGCCGCTCGGCTACCGCGCGATCCCGCTGCGGAAAACTTAACGTCAGGTAGCGCCCCCGGCTGCGTTCCGTTAACTCCCAGAAGGCGGCGTCCGGCGGGGACAGCAACCAGCGGTCCGGGCCACGGCGGAAAACGTCAACCTGGTGCACCGGGACGGTCTGGCTGCGTTTGTCTGGCAAAGCAACTTGCAGCAGTTGGCGCACGGTCACGGTTGCCGTATTGAGATCGGGTGAAAGCGTGATGTCCAGAATTTCTGGCTCGGCGGCGGCGGGCATCTGCCACATGGCGCGCCCGCCGACCTGATTGGCGGCCAGCAGCGCCATTTGGGCCTCGGTCCAGTCACTCTCCCGCCCAGATAACAACGTCAAGTATAATTCTTCATCCTGGCGCGCCGCTGCGTCGCGCGCTAACCAGAAGGCGGCCATTACTTCAGCGCGCACGCTGTCGGAAACCTCGGCTACCCGTCCGGTCACTTGCTGCCAGATGGTCACCACCCCTAATGCCAGAATACCCAGGAAGAGCAGGGCCAACGGCCAGGAGCGCCATTTGGATGGCGACGCTGGCGGCGGCGCTGGTTTTTCCCAATCTGTTGCGCTATCTTCTGTTTGCCAGTGAAAGTTCATAAGTTTCTAAGGATTGATCCAGGCGACACGGGTGCAGTTGCTGACACCGGTCATGAGCACCTGTTCGTACTCATAGGCGGGAGCTGCCAGCAGCAGGCTGCGCCCATTAGCTTTGACAAACCAGTTTCCATCTGCCGACCAATCGTAACTGTTGTCAGCGTACCAGGCGCTGATGGGGAATGTTTGCGAACGGCCCGTGCCTAAATTGTACCAGACCACTTCAGACTCCAACAGATCGGTGGAATGGGTGATGAAGGAGAACCAGCGACCATCCGGGGCAAAGTGGAATGGCGTGGGCGTGTTGGCTAAATCATGCTCGAGCGTCAGCAGCAGTGACAGTTCACCGGATTGCCGATTGACAGCCACAATGTAACCATGCCTCTCGAAGTGAACAAGCGGCTGCGGCGTGAATCCGACAATCAACAGGTCAGGATTGGCCGGTGACGCGCCCAACAGGTAGAACTGGACAAA
Source organism: uncultured Ardenticatenaceae bacterium (assembly GCA_964507675.1). Classification (GTDB taxonomy): domain Bacteria; phylum Chloroflexota; class Anaerolineae; order Promineifilales; family Promineifilaceae; genus JAGVTM01. The sequence continues at coordinate 1,839 of CAZDSN010000077.1, forward strand.
GGCATAGTCGTGCGCGCCAATAAATTGCAGCAGATCGGCTGTCTGGAGCAGTTCACGCTGCGATACGTTGGCAGTAGGGCCGCTGGGAACAGATTGCAGCATGATTTGCTCAGAGTTAGTGGTATTGTCGGGGCGCGATACGTAGGCATAGGTGTCATTGTCCAGCCAGGCCATGTTGGCTGCCGGCAAAGCCTCGTCGGAGACAGGCGCCAGGCGCTCCTGACCAGGCTGCCCCAGGTACAGCCCGCGTTCCGGCAGGAAGGTGAGGTAGCGGCGGCCATCAGGGGACCAGGTAGGCGCGCCGCTTAGGGGCAGTGTGGCGCATCCCTGGGCATCACAGTCGGTCAAGTCTAACAGAAAGTGATTGCCGGGGGCGCCATTGCCAGCGTAGTAGTTATACAGGCTGGCGTAATGGCTTGAAGGGGCGATGGATTCCAGAAAATTGCCGGCATCTGCTGGCGTATTATAAAGCGGTTGTGCTTCTCCCTGCCGCCACAAGAGCAGGCGGGAAGGGAACTGCACAGGATTAAGAGCCGCCAGTTCGTCGCGGTTGTGTATATCCAGCCCCAGACGAGTCAGCAGCACCCCGCTGTCATCGGGCAGCGGCTGCAGCGCCGTAAAGACGTCGCTGCTTTCAGGCGTCATTCTCTGCTCAATCAGATCATAACGGTACAAGGCGTAAGGAAAGTTGATTTCAGGAATAGCAGCAGGCAGCATATCGGGCGTGCACAGCAACTGCAGCGTTTGCTTGGGCCAGGGAATAGGCGGTTCGACCTGCGGCAGGCTGGCGTGGCTGAGCAAGTATTGCAGCCAGGCGTCTTCTACCACTTCGTTGTTCCCGTCTGGATCGAAATCAGGCAAATCGTATCGCAGCATATTTGCCAGCGTGCGGTTCAAGAAAACACTGCGGAATAGATCGCTGGCATACGGGCCATCCGCCCGTTGGGAGCGAACGAAATCCAAAAGCAGCGCTGCCTGGATGGGGTACGGCGACTCATCATGGATGATGGTGGGGCGATTCCACCATCTGGACAGCGTTTCGTAGAGCTGCGCAAACGTTAGTTCCTGTCGAATAACCTGGCGGTAGGCGGCGGCCGGCAATGGGTTGGGGCTGATACCCAGATCATAACGGTGCAAGTCTAGTAACGCCTGATAGAACAGACCGCGTTCGCAGCAGATGTAGCCTGTGGCCTGACTCACAGCGACGCCCACAACGTGGCTGGCGTAGCCCCGGAACAGGGCGTAATAGCCTGCTTCATCCACAGGAACCCCTACCAGGCCAGGGGAGGGTAGTATAATTGTTGAATTGGGCTCAAGCCAGTTGCGCTGATCGGCTAACAGAGCCAGCGCGTCAGCCGTGGCCTCGAAGTGAATATCCAGATGGAACCGGCGTGGGCAGAAGGTTACCTGCCGGCATACTGTCGCCAGCAACTGCTGCAAGTCATCTGCCAGCCGCGCTGCAATAACCGCATCTGTTGTGGCATATGTCACCGTCACCAATGACCTTTCTGTCACAGCCTGATCGTCCGTATCGCTCTCCGGCGGCGGCGATAGCAGCCACCGTTGTGTTCCCTGGCGATAGACTGCTGTCTGGCGCAAATGCGTTGTCTGCATTACGCCATTTGTATCTTGAAACACAAATGTGCTGGTGAAGAAAACGGTGGCTTCTCTCAAATCAGGCGAGAGGCGGATTTCAGGTTCGGCGGTCGCATCTGATGCGGGCGCACTTGATGCGGGCGCACTTGATGCGGGCGCACCTGATGCCAAAACCAGGCCCAGTGGGGCGCGATCGTGCACCAGACCGGCAGCAAATAACATTTGCTGTGTACTCACCCAATGCGGATCGCGCGCGGAGAGGAGCGCGCCAAAAAGTTCAGCATCATCCTGAACAATCGCTTGCTGTAGCAGACGATAACTGGAACGGACATCCTCTTCAATCAGGCCGGTTGTTTCTGCGATGTGGGTAGCTGCCTCCCGGTAAATGACAAAGCCGCCAAGTCCCGCCAGGAGCAGCGCCAGCCCTACCAGGGACCATCCCCGCCCACGGGAAGGAGACGGGGCCTCCAATTCTGGCTCTTCCCAGGGGTCTTCTTCGGCGGTATCCCAGGAAAAGGTCATGGCTATTGATTCCCCCAGGCGGCGAAGATGCACAGGTCAGTCTCTGACACAAAGATTTGTTGATAGTCGTAAGCCGGCGCAAACAGGGCGGTGAAGTCTTTCTCGCCGCGTACCAGCCACTGCCCATCGGCGGACCAATCAAAACTGTTCAGTAAGTCGTTGTCAGGTGAACTGAAGCGATGCATGGTTTGGGGCTGTTGCAGATTGTAGAGGGTGAGGAGAGATTTGCCGGCATCGCTGTCCAACTGCACCAGCGCCAGCCACCCATCCCCTTCCCCTGGGCTGAATTTAGCCTCGGTCACTGCTTTGTTCAGGCCAGACAACTGCGTGATCGTGTCGTTGTGGCGGTCAACTAGCAGCAGAGCATGTTGCGCCACGCCAGCCTGCTGCAAATCCAGCAGAAGATAACGCTCCTGCGTCGTGTTGTCTGTCCACAATCCGGCGACCATCCAGCTATGGTTGGTTGCCGGCAGCAGCGACAACCACCTGTCTGGCTCGATCCACAACGCCGTTTCCGGTTGGGTCACTGTGCCCAGGTAGAGCGCTGGCTGTGGCACATCCTGGCTTTCGTCCAGACGCGCGTAACCGAACGTCTCCTCGTCCAGCCAGAACGGGAAAATGCCGCTGCCGGCATCGGCCAGCGGCTGCTGGTTGCCATCCGCCAAAGTCAACTGGTACATAGGCGTATACTGGCGGCGCGCCCAGGGAATATTGCTGATCAAACTGTGTTCCCCATCGGGCGACCAGACGGTGTACTGTTCGCCCGGCAGCAGCGACAGCGAGCACGTCTCTGCCGTACAGGCGGCGGGGTCTACACGGCCCAGATTGAGGAATACAAGTTCCCGGTTGAAAATGCTGAGTAGGGGTTGGCGGCCTGCCTGGCCGGCATAGAACAAAATGGGCGAAGGGGGGAGGCTCTCTGGCAGGGTGACCGGCTGCAGCGGTTGGCCTGGCCGCCATAGCGCCATCAGGCTACTTCTGCCGCTCTCCAGGATAAAGAGTCCGTCGTCGTTTGCCAAAGGGAAAAGAGATAGCCAGGTCAGACCTAGCGGTTGTACCTGGACAAAACGGTTTACGGCTGGATCGAGAGCATACAGATCGAGGTTAAAATTATTGACCTGGGGGGCGCACAGGCGATAAACCGCCTGATCCGGCCATGGAATGGGGGGCGTGGCTGCAATCCCCGTTTTCTCCTGTACAAATTGAAACCAGTGGTGGGTCGTGGTGGGGCCGGTAGGTAGGAATGAATAGAGCCAGAAGGTGAAACTGTCGTCTTGACTCAGGCCGCGCAGCAGCCCGCCAACAGAGGCGTCAGGGCTTTCCGAGAGGATAAACTCTACCACGGCATACGCCTGCCAGGCATCCGGCGCTTCGCTGAGATCGAGCAGGCTGCCGGGCCAGAGAATGCCGGCATCCAACGGCTCAAAGGGATTATCTAAAATGCGGCCATAATCCGCTGCCGTTAGCGGCCAGGAGGCTAATGCCAGGCGATGCAACAGGTAGTCACGCAGGGCCAGGTAATAGATGCTGTGGCTGCAGCACTGGTAACCCGCAGCCCGGTTGACAGCAACCGTCACTATGGCGCTGGCGTACCCACGAAACAACGCCTGATAGGCGGCTTCATCAACCGGCAGACCAACCAGAGATGGCGCCGGCAGCTCCAGACCTACCCCTGACTGCGTCAGCCAGCCTGGCTGCGCCAGATTGACGGATTGCTCTGTATCTGCCGTCAGCGTCACCTGCATAGCTATAGGACAGGCCAGGTCCGGGGTCAGCCCGCACAACGCCACCAGCTTTTTATCCAGGTCTGGCCCCAATCGGGCGGCAATAGGCGCATCTGCTGCCGGGTAGTGCAGCGTCAGGCGCAGCCCCTGATAGGTTTCCGACCCGGTAGGCGGCGGCGAGTCCGGCGGCGACAGCAGCCAACTCGTTCGCCCCTGGCGATACATTTCCTGGTGCTGCAAGCCAATTGTCTGCGTTTGCTGGTTGCCTACGTCAATGGCATACTGCTCCTGCACCAACACATTTGCTTGTAGCAGGTCGGGGGAGAGGGTGATGGTTATGACTTCCGTTTGCTCGGGCAGCCAGGTCAGTCCCAGGCTGGCGCGATCCAGGTAAGCCCCTGTGCGAAACCAGGCTTGCTGCGCGTCGGCCCACGGCAGGTCACGTCCAGACAGCAGGTTGACAAAGAGCTCAAAATCATCCTGTTGCACAGCCCGGTGCAGCACATCTACGCTGGTTTGGACATCGTTGATGATATTGGCGCTGACATCCGAGACACGCTCATTGAGCTGGCGGCGCACCAGCAAAATTCCCAGGATAATAAAGAGGCCGGCTGTTCCCAACAGCAGAAACCACCGCCGCGGCCGGCGGGGTTTGCCTGCAGATGTGGGGATTGGCCCATCATCCCATTTTTCTTCTTCTGTTTGCCACTCAAACGACATATTGATGATCCCAGATGAGAAGAAAAAACGTGGATAAGGATAAGTATAACCGGGTAAGGCGGATAACACTCGCCGATTCCCCGATTTATTAGCTACTTTTAAGTGAGTCTCATCACGGCAAACGCCTCATGTCATATTTGACGCAGCACTAGCAGCGATTCTGATTCCTGTTAAAATTTGGGAGTGGTCATGAGTCGCCCATGATCCTTCGCACCTTTCCCTTAATCCACCATTTTAACCAGAGTTCCCCCGCAAAGGGAGCGAGCGCGAGGGCCGCCATGATTGGCGGAGTGAAATTCAACGTTCGTCCCTCGTCCTTCACAATTTCGCAGGAGTACTTCCCACCATGCCCGCAAACTTTATTTTTGAGGGCGGGGTCGCCAATCTGGACCCTGCTTTAAGCCAACTTTTACAACGTGAAGCGCAGCGACAGCGTGAGGCTATCATCCTTATTCCCTCGGAAAGCGTTGCCGCTGCCGCCGTTAATGAAGCCTTGACCAGCGCTTTTGGCAATATTTATGCTGAAGGATATCCGCGTGAAGAAAGCCGCCGCCAGACCGAAGCGGAAATCCTGGATTATGATCAAGAACTGGCGCTCTATCGCCGCCACAGCGACCCACGCTATTACAAGGGCGTCGAGTACGCCGATTTGTTGGAGGCGTTGGCTCGCCGCCGCGCTGCGGAGCTATTTGCGGCTAACGGGTTGCATGCTGACGCCCTCTACGTTAATGTGCAGCCGCTGAGCGGCGCCCCGGCCAACAACGCCGTCTACACAGCCCTGCTGCAACCCGGCGACACCATCATGGGTCTGAATTTGAATGATGGCGGACATCTCTCCCACGGAGCTAAAGTAAACCGCTCGGGTCAGGTATACAATAGCGTTCCCTATTTTGTAGATAAGGACACCGAACGCCTGGATTACGACGCCATTGAAGCCCAGGTATTAGCGGTTAAACCGAAAATAATTGTTGCCGGCTACTCTGCTTACCCGGCCATCGTTGATTGGCGCCGCTTCCGCAGCCTTGCGGACAAAGTGGGGGCCTACCTGTTTGCGGACATCAGCCATATTTCTGGCCTGGTGGCTGCTGGCGTCCATCCCAGCCCGGTAGGGATTGCCGACGTGGTCATGACCACTACCCACAAAAGCCTGTGCGGCCCGCGTGGGGCTATGATTATGACCCATCGCGCTGACCTGGCGCGCAAGCTGGACCGCGCTGTCTTTCCCGGTGAGCAGGGCGGTCCTCATTTGAACACCATAGCCGCGCTGGCTGTCGCTTTGAAACTGGCGCAGACAGACCAGTTCCACCAGTTACAGCAGCGCGTTGTGCGCAACGCCCGCCGCCTGTCGGAACAATTAGAGGCGCGCGGCTTGCGGTTGGTAGGCGGCGTTTCAGAGAATCACCTGCTCATGATTGACGCTAAGAGCATTGAACATGCCGGCATTTATTTATCCGGAGACATGGCTGCGCGCATTTTGGATTTAGCCGGCATTGTCACCAACCGCAACACCATTCCCAGTGACGGCAGCGCCTTCTCTGCTACTGGTGTGCGCCTGGGAACTGTCTGGATCAGCCAGCTTGGCTATGGCGACGCCGAAATTGACAAACTGGCTGAAGCCATTGCCACTGTCCTGCATGGCTGCTTTCCCTTTGCTTACACCGGTCCCGGCGGCAAAACCCTTTATCGCGCCAAAGTGGATTACGCCGCCTTGCAGCGCGGGCGCGAACTGGTGCGCGAATTGACGCAAAGCACCAGCCGCCGGCAGGAAACCTCTGACTCTCTCCTGTCCGGCCTGGTGGGGACGGCTACGGAACTGGTACACGACCTGACGGACGCCATGATGGGGGAGGGGCGACTGGACACGGTGGAACTACGCGGCGAATCCACGGCTGAGTTTCTCAACCTGGCGCTGGCTTCTGACGTTTTGGCGCTGGCCGATGGGCAGGCGCAACCCAGCCGCTGGTACGCGCCAACCGGCGATGTAGCCGCCACAGTGTACCGCCACACGGCTGCCCATTGGTTTGTGCGCTTTGCCGATGCCGGCACAGCCCGGCTGGCTGCCGCCTATTTTCGAGATTTGTCAGATGGTTTCATCCATTTTGGCGACCTGTATGCCAAACTGCCCGGCCCTGTAGCCGTGCAGATGGCTGCCGCCCCCGCTGCTGCCGTCGCTCCACAAGAGAAAGTCGCCGCCGTTGTTATCAGTAAACCTTATTTTATTGGCAGCGATGCCCTGGCAGGCGCTGGCGACCACCTGGCGGCCCTGCCCCCATTTGTCTGGGAAGAGCCTGTGGACGCCCCCCTGCGTCGCACGACACTGCACCAGATTCACCGCGACAGTGGCGCGCGCATGGTGCCGTTTGGCGGATGGGATATGCCTGTCTGGTATAGCAGCGTCAGCGAAGAGCACGCCGCTGTGCGCCAGACGGCCGGCTTATTTGATGTGAGTCATATGGGTGTATTTGAGGCCAGCGGCCCCTTCGCCGCTGACTTTCTTAACCTGGTCACCACCAACGACATTAGCGCTCTGGAGGTGGGTTACTCCCATTACACCTACTTCCTGCTGCCCGATGGTCGCGTGGTGGACGATTTGCTCATATACCGTCGCGGCCCGCAGAACTACATGTTGGTGGTTAACGCCTCCAACAATGACAAAGATTGGGCCTGGTTGAACGCCGTCAACGAGGGACAGGTGATGCTAGACGCTCGCCGCCCCTGGATTAAGGTGCAGCACCCCTGCACCCTGCGTGATCTACGCGATCCGCAGTGGGGGGATGAGTGTCGCGTAGATATAGCCCTGCAAGGCCCACGGGCTACTGATATTTTGCTGGCTCTGGTAGACGACCGCGACCTGGCCGGACGTATTAAGAAATTGCCCTGGGCCGGCCTGACAGAAGGGAATGTAGGCGGCTTTGACCTGGTCATTTCGCGCACCGGGTACACGGGTGAGCGTGTCGCTTTTGAGCTGTTTGTTCATCCTGAGCAAGCGCCCGCCTTCTGGCAGGCGCTGATGGCCGCTGGCGAACCGTTCGGCATCAAGGCATGTGGTCTGGCAGCGCGGGACAGCACTCGCACAGAAGCCGGGTTGCCGCTCTATGGTCACGAACTGGCTGGCCCGTTGAATCTGAATCCAGGCGATGCCGGCTTTGCCAGTTATGTAAAACTGTGGAAACCTTTCTTCATCGGGCGCGATGCTTTTATCGTGCGGGAGCAGACGCGGGATCGGGTTGTGGTTCGTTTCCGCATGAATGATAAAGCGGTGCGGCGACCTGAGTCGGGCGATCCCGTGCTGGATCGTCGCGGTAAGGTGGTGGGCACGGTGACGAGCTGCGCTATTGATATGGACGGTTACCTGTTGGGTCAGGCGGTGCTGCCGCTGGCCCTGGCAGCGCCGGAGACGCCTGTGTCTATTTACCAGATGGGCGGCGGCGCGCGTGGCTTGCAGTTGCCCAAAGAGGTTAAAGTGGGAGCGCGCCTGCCGCGCCCAGACGACGCCACCGTGCTGACCCGCTTCCCATCTCGTCCTAAGAAGTAACTGCATCTGAGGAAGCAGATGCGTCTCAAGAATAGACACACCAGGGAAACAGAAACGTATGATTCCGCTGCGAGATGCTAACCCAACACAGAAACTGCCCGTCCTGACATTGGCGCTGATTGGCGTGAATGTGGTTGTGTGGTTGTTGGAACTGTCGTTAGAAGCCAGCGGCGCGTTAAATGAGTTTGTGATGACGTGGGCCGTTGTGCCGGCACAATTGCTGCATAACCCCCTGGCTGAACTGCCCACGCTCGTCACGGCCATGTTCTTGCATGGCAGTTGGGGGCATTTGCTGGGCAACATGCTTTACTTGTGGATTTTTGGCGATAACGTCGAAGAACAATTGGGGCGTGTGCGCTTTCTATTGTTCTATCTGCTGACAGGACTGGCGGCGACGTTGACTCAGGTGGTAATTGCTCCGGATTCTGCTTTGCCTAATGTGGGGGCAAGTGGGGCAATTGCCGGCATCATGGGCGGCTATCTGGTTATGTTTCCTGCCGCCCGTATCGTCACC
>CAZDSN010000078.1:0-3927 GCA_964507675.1 uncultured Ardenticatenaceae bacterium
CCCCTCGCTGTCCACAAACGCCCGCTCCACCTCCCCCTTCTCGCTGGCGTTCCAGATACTGCGCCGGAACTGCTCATCATAGCGCACAAAATACCAGTTGTAATTCTCCTGAAAAGCCAAAGCGAAAACAGTCACACATAAAACAGTCCCATAGAACCGTCCTGGCCCGCCAAACGCCCCAGCAAACCGGTTCACTGTCGCCCACAGCGGCAGCGCGGCAATGATCATGGCTATGGGAATGGCCCCACCCGTGCGCACCACGCTGGGGTTCTCATTAGGAAAGGCAATGCTCAACACAGATGGCAGCACCAACATGAACAACATCAACAACACATACAAAGACCGCCGATCCCGCCGCGCCGCCAGCCGCCACAGCAAATAAGCCAGCCCCAACACAAACAGCCCCCCCGTCAGCCAGTCCAGCACAGGCGAAAACGGGATGTTATTGGCAAACACCACATCCCCGCGATAATTAAACATCAGCGCCGCATTCTTCACATTCTGCCAGAAAACCGCCAGCGTCTCGCCTCCGTTCGTTTGCTCCAGGGCATCCGACGAGCGCGTCGTCACCCGGTACCAAAACATAGCCGGCTGCTCCACCATAAAGCGGAACAATGGCAGAAAAACCAGGAAACTCATTCCCGCCGCCAGCGTCCCATTCCCCCAAAAGCTCCCGTTCAATGCGCTGACTTCAATGCCGGCAGCCCGCCCCCGCCGCGCCTGCCGCCAATCCAACCCCGCCTTCAACAAGACCAGCAGCAGCAGCAGCAAGGGAACCATGCGCATGGGAATATAGGTGTGCAGCCCCACGCCCAGGAAAAAGCCACAAGCCAGCCAATCATTGCGCCCGTTATACCGCAAAGCCCGCACCAGAAAATACAGCGTCGCCGCCGCAAAAGCCGGCGTAAATGGGAAGCGCAGTCCCACGCGGCTGATAGCCATATGCCAGTGGGAAATAGACAACAAAGCCGCCGCCAACACCCCCAACCGGCGATCAAACAACTCCTTGCCTAACAAATAAGTGAAGGGAAAAGCCATCAGGCTGATCAACACCGTTCCCACTTTCAGGGCCATATGGCTGATTTCCAGCGGCGTCCAGCGAATAAGCGCCGCCGTCAAATAAAACTGGAACGCCTCCCGCCCCGTGTTGCGCGGAAAAAAGATAGGGCGCAGCCCATTCAACACATCCTGCACGTCCAGCAATTTCTCCGCCTGGTCGCTGCCCAACTCTGCCGGCACTTCCGCCAACCGGTGCACCCGCATAAACAAAGCCACCCCAAACAGCAGCAGCAGCGCCACATGCTGCCAGCGCAGCCGCACCGTCCACTCTCCCCGCCGCAGCGCTTGCCAGCGCGCTTTCCACCACCCCGCTGGCCGCTCGCTAAAAGCCAGCCCAAACAACCCCAGCGCCAACACCCAGGCAATCACCCCCGCCCGCGTGAAGGTGTTGCCGGCAAACTGTCTGTAGGCATAAAGCGACAACCCCACCACAGCCACAACCGCCCCCCACTTCCAATAACCTACCCCCGGCCATACACCAGACGGTCGCGGCTGCTCGGCCGCCGCCCCCCAATCTTCCCGCACTGTGCCTGCCCGTCCGGGCCACCCAATCATAGCCGCCCAAAACAGCCCCACCGCCGCCCCAAACAGCCAGACAGCCCCCTCCGTATACGCGGGATCGGTCACAATTTGCTGCGCGCGCAAAGCCAACACCAGCGCCGAATGCAAAGCCACTGCCGGCAAAAACTTCTTCCTCATAGCCGCCCAAGTATCAAGAACCGCCCCCACTCTGTCAAGTAATTCCCCGCCGCATTTGCGCGTCCCCCCTATTCTCATTATACTCACGAAGACTGGAGCAGTCTCCAAGACTGGAGCAGTCTCCAAGACTGGAGTAGTCTCCAAGACTGGAGCAGTCTCCAAGACTGCTCCAGTCTCTATTCTCCCAGGAGTAAACATGCAGCACCTATTAACAGACGTAGTAGACATCACCCGCGCCGCCGGCGCGGCTATCATGAGCTACTACCGCTCATCCTTCGACGTAACCGACAAAAGCCCCGACAACCCCGTCACCGACGCCGACCTGGCCGCCGACGCCCTGCTCAAACAGCGCCTGCTGGCCCTCCTCCCCACCGCCGGCTGGCTCAGCGAAGAAACCAGCGACAACCCCGACCGCCTGGATAAGAAATACGTCTGGGTGGTAGACCCCCTGGACGGCACCAAAGAGTTCGTCATGGGCATTCCCGAATTCTCCATCGCCGTCGCCCTCGTCGAAGACGGCCAGCCCATCCTCAGCGTCGTCTTCAACCCCGCCACCGACGAACTCTTCCACGCCGCTCGCGGTCAGGGCGCATATTACAACGGGCAACCCGCCCGCCTCAGCCCCCGCGCATCCTTAACCGGCGCCGCCATAGACGCCAGCCGCTCCGAAATCAAAAAAGGGGAATTTGACCCCTTCCAACACCTGGTCACCCTCAAAATCGTCGGCAGCATCGCCTACAAACTGGCCCGCGTCAGCGCCGGCTTATGCGACGCCACCTGGAGCCGCGGCCCCAAACACGAATGGGACATCTGTGCCGGCAGCTTCCTCATCACAGAAAGCGGCGGCAGCATCGTAGACCTCAACGACGACCCCATCACCTACAACAAATCCTTCCCCAAAGTCAACGGCATCATCGCCGACAACGGTCTCCTCCACGCCGAACTCACCGCCGTCCTCGCCCCCCACGGCCCCGCCCGCAAAGAACCCGGCTTCACCTATCGCCCCCTCCAAAACAACTAACCCCGTAGGGCAGGTTGGCAACCCGCCCATCTCCCTGTCAAAAAGGAGCGCCAGCATTCTTGCCGGCCTGTGCCGGTTGGAAGCTGGCGCTCCTTTTTCATTACTTTATCTTTGCGTTCTTTGCGTCTTTGCATCTTTGCGGTGAATAATTAAAACCACTTTCCCAAATCATTCTTTACGGGAAAATCGCCCGTAGCGGCGTATAGCATACGCCCAACTCCCCCCAACCCACCAAAAACTTGCATAGAACCACCGCCTATGATAGCTTTATGCGCAGTACCCTGCATTTGCCAGCAATGTATGGGCGCTATTTTTTTGTATAAATGCCGCGCACCCACTCGCGCCCCTAGCCAACAATCAAACAGGTATGAGTTCAGACCAAATTCTGCTCAACGCCGAAAATGTCTCACTACATTTTGGCGGCGCCGCTGTGCTCAACAATGTCAATTTTGACGTAAAAAAGGGGGAAATCCGCGCCATTATTGGGCCCAATGGCGCCGGCAAAACCTCCATGCTCAACTGCATCAGCGGTTTCTACCGCCCGCAAGAAGGTCGCGTCATCTTCCAGGGGCACGACCTCACCAAAACGCCCCCGCACAAGATCGCCAGTCTGGGTTTAGCTCGCACATTCCAGAACATTGCCCTGTACACTGGCTTGAGCACGCTTGACAATCTGATGGCCGCCCGCCACATCCACATGAAGCAGAACAGCATCCAGAGTATGCTCTATTGGGGTCCCACCCAGCGGGAAGAGGTAGCTCATCGCCAGGTCGTCGAAGAAATTGTAGATTTCCTGGAGATTGCCCACGTGCGCAAGGCCATTGTCGGCGCGCTGCCCTATGGCCTGCGCAAACGGGTCGAGTTAGGACGCGCCCTGGCCCTGGAACCCACCTTGCTGCTGTTGGACGAACCCATGGCCGGCATGAACGTAGAAGAAAAAGAAGACATGGCCCGCTTCATTCTGGATATCCACGAACGGCGCGGCATCACTGTCATTTTGATCGAACATGATATGGGTCTGGTCATGGACATTTCCCACCGTGTGGTTGTCCTTGACTTTGGCGTTAAAATTGGGGATGGCGTGCCCGATGACATCAAAAACGACCCCGACGTCATTCTTGCTTATTTAGGTCAGGCATAACATGCGC
>CAZDSN010000078.1:4027-10402 GCA_964507675.1 uncultured Ardenticatenaceae bacterium
ATCAAAAACGACCCCGACGTCATTCTTGCTTATTTAGGTCAGGCATAACATGCGCCACCGCCTGGGGAACGATCTGCCGCCTGTTCCCTGTTCCCTGTTTTCTGTTCCCTGTTTTCTGTTCCCTGTTGCCTGTTAACCTATGATGGATACCCCACAAACCCTTCCTCAATATTTTCAGCAGCTTGCCGCCCGCTATGGCGTGCAGAAAGTGGCGCTGCGCCAGAAGGAATTCGGCATCTGGCAGGAGTTTAACTGGCAGCAGTCCTATGACAATGTGCGTGATTTTGCCCTGGGTTTGATCGCCCTGGGAATGCAGCGCGGCGACCATGTGGCTACCCTGGGCGACAATGACCGCCAATATTTGTGGGGCTATCTGGCGCTGCTGGCTGTGGGCGGCGTGCAGGTAGGGCTGTTTACAGACGCCAACAGCAACGAAATAGCCTATATCGTAGACCACAGCGATGCCCGCTTTGTGCTGGCTAAAGACCAGGAACAATGCGACAAACTGCTGGAAATACGGCAGCAGATACCCAAAGTCAAGCGCGTCATTTACTGGGATGATCGGGGCCTGTGGAACTACGATGATCCGTGGCTCATTTCCTTTACAGCGGTGCAAGAGCAGGGCCGCCACCTTCTGGCGCAGCAACCCAATCGCTTTGAGCAAGAAGTAGCCCTGGGGCGCGGCCACGATTTGTGCATTCTCTGTTACACATCGGGCACAACAGGTCTGCCTAAAGGGGCCATGCTGACGCATCAGAACTTGATTTTTGTGACCGATGCCTACCAGCAGGTAGACGTTCGTTACGATACGGATAACCACGTCAGTCTGCTGCCGCTGGGCTGGATTGGTGAACACGCTTTGGGCGTAGCCCCGCACGTGATCAACGGCGTCATCATGAATTTCCCCGAAGAACCGGAAACCGTGCGGGAGAATGTGCGCGAAATCGCCCCAGAAGGGCTGCTGTACAATTCCCGCCTGTGGGATAACCTGGTAGGCACAGTACAGGTGCGCATGAGTGAATCCACCTGGCTTAGCCGCAAGTTGTACGACATCTTCCTGCCCGTTGGCTACAAAGTGGCCGACAAACGGTTCACCAAAGACCGGTTGGGGTTGGGCACGCGCCTGACTTACAAGGTAGGGGATTGGCTGGTCTTTGCCCCCATTCGCGACCAACTGGGACTGTCTCGCATCCGCGCCGCCTATACTGCCGGCGCGGCGCTCAGTCCAGACGCCATGCGCTTTTTCCACGCGCTGGGCATCAATTTGAAGCAAATTTATGGCTCCACAGAAGTAACGGGTGGCGTTACGCTCCATCGGAATAACGACATTAAGTTCGCCAGTGTGGGGCAGCCGGCCCCGGGAATCTCTATGCGCGTATCGGCAGAAGGCGAAATTCAGATCGGCGGGCCAACCGTATTCCAGGGGTATTACAAAAATCCAGAGAAAACGGCGGAAGCGCTGGTTGTTGATCCAGATGGATCGCGTTGGTTTTGTACGGGCGACGCCGGCTACATTGATGAAGACGGCCACATCATTTACCTGGATCGCGTCAAGGATATGATTACCCTATCCTCTGGAGAGCGATTCTCCCCCCAGTTCATCGAAGGGCGGTTAAAATTCAGCCCCTACATTCGCGACGTGATGGCCATTGGCGATCAGACGCGGGATTATGTGACCGCGTTGATTATCATTGAGTTTGCCAACGTGGGCAGTTGGGCAGAACGGCGGGCTGTCGGCTACACCACTTTCACCGATCTGTCGCAAAAGCCAGAGGTGTATGACCTGGTGTTGGAGGCGGTCAAACGTGTGAATGAGAATTTGCCGCCGCAGGGGCGGGTGCAGCGCTTTGTGTTGATGCACAAGGAGTTTGACGCCGACGAAGCGGAAATGACGCGATCGCGCAAGCTGCGGCGCGGGGTTTTGTATGAACGGTATCAGGCGATTATTGAGGCCATGTATGCCGGCAAAGACAGCCTGGTGGTACGCGCTTCGGTGCGGTATCAAGATGGCAGCGAAGGGTTCGTCGAAACCTCCCTGCGGATTGCCACGGCGGTTGAATAACGAGGAAATAGGGAATGAACTGGCAGCTTCTCCCCCAATTCGCCATTACGGGTCTGCTTAGCGGCGGGCCCATTGCCCTGATCGCCCTGGGTCTGGTGCTGATCTACAAATCTTCCGAGATCTTCAACTTTGCGCATGGGCAAATGTTGCTGATTGGGGCCATGGCTACCTGGTGGTTCTCATCCGACCAGGCGCTAGGCCGGATTTTCCCTGGGGAAGAACAATTTGCCCTGCGCATTGGCCTGGCTATTGTGCTGGCTTTGCTCACTTCTATCATTCTGGGGCTGGCAATTGAACGGCTGGCGCTCCGCCCCATGACCGGACAGCCGTTGCTGTCTATCATTTTGATGACGCTGGCCCTGAGTCAGGTGCTGCAAGGGTTAACCATTCTCACGTTTGGCACAACCCAGCGCAATTTCCCGGTGTTGTTTTCCACTTCCGACCCATACCGCATTACGCTGCCGCTGGTGCAAACTGCCGGCACGGTCGCGGACTGCCACTTTGCTTTTGGCGGCGACCTGCAGCCCGGCTGCCTGCTTGTCATTTTGCGGCAAGACCTGTTCTGGTCTTTTGCCATCGCCATGGCCTGCGTGGTGCTGCTTTACGTCTTTTTCCAATACACGCGCACGGGCCTCTCCATGCGCGCCACCGCCGAAGACCACGAAACCGCGCAGGCGGTGGGGATTCGCATCAATCGCGTGTTTGGGTTTTCCTGGGCTATTGCCGGCATTATCGCCACCATCGGCGGCATCCTCATCGCCACTGCCAGCGGCCTGAGCCTGGGCCTATCCGTTGTCGTCCTGGCCGCCTTTCCCGCCGTTCTGCTAGGGGGCCTGGAATCTATTCCTGGGGCTGTTATTGGCGGGCTGATCATTGGCCTGTTTCAGGGGTTGGTTGCTTTGCCCAATAACGACTTCTTCCTGGGCGAAGACGCCGCCCAGGCCATCCGCAATGCCAAAGAAATCGCCCCCTACATTATTTTGCTGATCGTCCTCATCGTTCGCCCCGACGGTTTGTTTGGGCAAAAACGAATTGAACGCATTTAGAAAGGAAAAGTACAGCAGTCCCTCTGCCCACTCACCACTCACCACTGCCCACTAACCACTCTTCACTCTTTTCGAAGGATTACTTATGGCCATATCCAGACCTGCGGGAGATTTTGATCGTCGCTATGAACAAGACATGGCCGTGCTGCGCCACCGGTGGCAGGTTGGCGTGCTGCTCTTATCCCTGCTGGCTTTATACTTGCTGCCACTCTATGGCAGCGGCACAATCCTCTCGCTGGTCAACCGCATTGGCATTTTTATCATTGCCGTGCAGGGGCTAAACCTTCTCACCGGTTACACGGGCCAGATTTCTCTGGGGCAGGCGGCTTTTATGACGGTCGGCGGTTATACGTCGGCGCTGCTGGTGGGAAACCTGGGCTGGAGTTTTTTCCTGGCCCTGCCCATTGCCGGATTGGCGGCGGGCCTGGTGGGACTGGTATTTGGCCTGCCCTCGCTGCGCGTTAAAGGCTTTTACCTGGTCATGGCTACCCTGGGCGCGCAGTTTGTTATTCCCTGGTTGGCCCGCAACACCTACAAGGATTTGTTCAATGGAGCGCAGGGGATTAACGTGGCTGTAGCCAGTCTAAAAATTCCCATTATTGCCAACACTTGCTTTCTGGGCACAACGTATGACGCGGCAGCCAACGCCTGTTACTTCCGCTTTGGCGATCCTGGCTCATTCCTGTTCATTACCCTGACCGTACTCATCATCACCACTATCGCCTCCCACAACATTTCCCGCAGCCGTTTTGGCCGCGCGCTGGTGTCCGTGCGCGATAATGACCTGGCGGCAGAACTCTTAGGCATCAACCTGTTCACCTATAAGCTGCGGGCTTTCTTTTTGGCGGCGGTTTATGCCGGCATCGCCGGCGCCCTTTTGGCCCACAACCTGCGTTTCATCAATTCCGAAACCGTTAATCTGACCACTTCTGTGCTGATGTTAGGCATGCTCGTCGTCGGTGGCCTGGGAACCAGTGTCGGCCCCTTCTTTGGCGCCACGCTCGTGCTCCTCATCGAAGAAGCCGTCATCATTCTCACACCCATCCTGATTGACTTAATCCCGGCTATCGAAGGCACAGCCTCAGCCGCCCTGCGGCCCCTCATCTTTGGCCTGGCCTTGATGATTTTCCTGGTCTTTGAACCACGCGGCCTGGCCTATCGCTGGCAGCTTCTCAAAGCCGCCTGGCGCCTGCGCCCCTTTGCCCACTAGGGTAAAGGCCTTTGCCCATTAGTGGGACAATTTGCCAAATTGTGCATATCAGTAGGACAATTGGCTAAATTGTCCTTGCCCATCTATCACTATAAGGAGGTGATAGCATTCGCCACAAAACAACCACAAACTCCCCACCGTTTGTCCACAGCGGTACAGCCGTGGCTGTGACAAACGCGCTCCGGCGTGGCGCTTTAGCGCCCCACTGTTAACCCATTATGAAACACTCTTTTTCGAGGAGAAGAAACATGTTGAAACGTATGAGATACCTGGTCATTATGATACTTTTGCTGGGCATCCTGGCCGCGTGCGGCACGCCTGCCGCCGAACCGACGCCCACCCAGGCCCCGGCAGCCACCGAAGTCATGGAAGAGCCAACAGAAGAGCCTACGGAAGCGCCCACAGAGGTCCCCACAGAGGAACCAACACCAGAACCCGAACCCACGATGGACCCCGCCACCATGACGATCGCTGAGCAGGTGGCCGCCAACCCCGACTTTTCCATGCTGCTGGCCGCCGTGGAAGCAGCCGGGTTAGGTGACGCCCTCGGCAGCGGTGAACTCACCGTCTTCGCTCCCACCAATCAAGCCTTCGAGGCTATGGGCGGCGGCGAGGTAGACGCGGACACGCTGCTCTATCACGTCGTGGAAGGCGCCGTCATGTCTGCCGACGTGGCCGGCATGGCCTTCGCCCCCACCATGCTAGAAGGTCGCAACGTCAGCATTGACGTCCGCGATGGCGGCGTGGTACTCAACGGTGAAGCCAATGTGATCATGGCTGACGTGCCCGCATCCAACGGCGTTATCCACGTGATTGACCACGTGCTGACCCCCCGCTCCGTCACTTTCTATCACTTCGGCGACCTGTCTGGCCCGCTTGCCGGCATCACCGCCCCCCTGGTCACTGGTTTTAACGATGCTGTGGCCGCCGCCAATGCTGGCCGCGGCGTGTATGGCGCTACCATCAACCTGGAATTCACCGATACCCAGAGCAGTGTGGACGCCGCTGTAGCCGCTTATGACCGTTACACCAGCGAGGACGACAATGTCCTGGTCATGTTCACCTACGGCTCCGGCGACGGCGAAGCCCTGGCCAGCCGCTTCCGCGAAGACCAGATCCCCAACCTGGCTGCCGGCCTCAGCTCCGTCGCCTTCTACGGCGTGGACTCTGGCTACACCTTTGGCTATGCTCCCATCTATCCCGAACAGTTTGGTCTGTTCCTGGATTACATCACCGCCAATTGGGACGCCGTTAAACCCGCTGGCGCTGGCGACGACATCAATCTGGCTTACATTAGCTGGCCCACCGCCTACGGTCAAGGCGCCCTCACCCCCGAAAGCCGCGCCTACGCGGAATCCCTGGGCGTGACTATTGTCGCCGAAGAAATCATTGACCCCACCAATCCCGCCACCGACACCACGCCCGCCATCCTCAACGCCCAGGCGGCCGGAGCCAACGTCATCTACACCAACACCCTGGCCTTCGGCCCGGCCGGCATCCTCAACGGATTGGGCGTGCTCGGTCTGCGCCAGAGCTTCCTGGTCGGCGCGAACAACTGGGCCATGGACCTGGCTACCTACGCTTACCTGAGCGATCCCACCCTGGCTGTGGGCCTGATCACCGCCTTCCCGTACCTGTGGTGGACCGACCAGGATAACCCTGGCATCCAATACATCACTAAAACCTTTGTGGAGAATGAACGTCCAGTAGAACTACAGTCGGTTGGTTACCTGTTGACCTTTGCCGGCGTGGACCTGACAGTTACGGCCATGGAAAAAGCCGTAGACGACAATGGATGGGCAGGTCTGACAGGCGAGACAGTCACGCAAGCGTTGATTGGTCTGGGTGAAACCGAGGTACTCGACGGCGTCTTCCTGGTTGACTTCAGCGGCACCAACCGCTCACCGCGTATGGCACAGATCCGCCAGATTCAAGGCGGCCCGGATGCCTTCGTCGTTTTGCAAGACTTCACCGAAGTGCCCTTGCTGCGTCCGGCTGAAATGTTTGAGCTTCCCTAACTAAAGCAAACAGATGACAAAACTCTTTGAGACTTTTGT
>CAZDSN010000079.1:0-6725 GCA_964507675.1 uncultured Ardenticatenaceae bacterium
CTTTTTGTCATTGGTCTCAGCATTGACCAAATGTTAAAGTAGCAACTTGGGTTAAGGTTATACAAATCCACTCATAGTGGGTCAACAACAAGTTCTGTGTCGTTTTCATCCTCAACCATCCAAACAAGTTGTTAGATTGATAGGAGAGCAACATGAACGAAAAACAAAACTATCTGGATTGGTCTTTGGGCTGGCAGTGGTTGGTAAGCTGCGCCATCGGGACAGCCGTCTTGGGGTTAGCTGCCTATGCTTCCATGTGGTCGTTGGGGGAAGCCGTGGGACGGGCTACCACGGAAGTGATTGGGGTAGGGATAGCGGGAATTGTGTTCGGCGCTCTGCTGGCCCTGGGCGGCACGTTAGGGCCAGGCTTGCTGTTGCGCCGCATCGGGGTCCAACCAAAACAATGGATTGGCTACAGCGTGGCGGCGACAGCGGCAGCGGCCAGCCTGGGCGTTACCCTGATTGCCAGCCTGAACTACGAGATGACACAAGCTGCTTCCGCCGCTTTTATTGGACTGGCTTTAGGTTTGCCGATGGGGCTGGTGCAGGCCCGCCTGCTCAACCAGCGTGGCTTACCCGCCGCTATCTGGCCCCTGATTACGGTTGCCGGCTATACACTGGCTTTCGCAGTTGTCGTTTTCTTTAGCGGGGAAGGGCGTGAATGGATCGTCTTAAGCGCCATGGGGCTGCTGTTGGGAGCAATCACCAGTCTGGGAATGATGCGGTTATTGCGGCAGGATACAGCCATCGCTGTCTAGCCGTGGAAGCCCGGAATAGCCGTTGAACCAAGCAAAAAAGGAGAGGCCATGAACCTGACAAATGACGTCGCTCGCTGGGGGGGGAGCGCCTTTATGATCGGTAGTCTGCTCTTTCTGATCAACAAACTCAATGAAATGAGCCGCCTCTTTTTCTCTCGCTGGATGGCGGATGTGATTTCGGGGCAGAATGGGCTGTTGATCCTCATTGGGCAGGTCGCGTTTATCGTGGGTTACGTGGGGTTTTGGCAGTTGTATGCTGAGCGGGTGGGGCAAGCTGGCAAGAACGCGCTGCGCCTGTTCTGTGGCGGCGGCATTGTGCTGGCTGTGGGGCACATTGGCTTCATCTCAGCCATGGGTGAAGTTGTGCCGCCTTCGCTGCTGCCTTATGCAGAAAATTTCTTTTTCATCGTGATCGCCGGACTGTTGCTGCTAATTGGCGGCTTGATCTGGTTTGGCACCCTCAATTTACGCCAACCGGCGCTGGCTCATTGGCAATGGCTACCGTTGGCGACAGGCCTGATGGGGTTTATTGGCTTTTTCTTGTTTAGCGGCGCAGAGATAACGGCCGTTTTCCTATTCTTCCGCACCTTGTTTGCCCTGGGATTGTTGGGGCTTGGTTTGACAATGTGGCTGGAAAAATCTGTCCGATTTGAAGTAGCGCGATAAGATTGGTTTAATCTGGCAAAAACCCGGTTTCCAGGTGTTGAAGTGGGCAACCAGGATGAAAATAATGGCAACAAAAGGCGATCCTGATCCCTCTAATCCTATCGGCTGGAGAGCTATTGTTGGTGGACTATTTGTAACCATTGTTGGGGGGCTGCTACTGTTTTGGCTTATTTCGTTACTTCCCCCTGCCCTAAACCCCAAACCTGGCCTTGAAGAGGTTGAGCCTGAGAGGACCGGTCCAATAGGGTCAGTCGTGTTTGGCAATGTTCGTAGCGCCCAATCCAAATATGGGTGTACCATTTTGTTAGGGTTGACAGATGATGAACAATTACCTGTTTGCAACGGTTCTTTTAATCTTCCCGCAGAATGGGTTACCAAAGTGCAAAGGTTTGCGCCCGATTGCGCCACAACTTCCTCTGGCAGAATCATCATTGAGTTGTGGACAGGGGAAGATCTCACTGGAGAAAATTGGGGGTATTCATCTAGCTGTTAAACATCATAACACACGCAGAACCGCGAGAGACATGCTGCGTGTTTTGAGGGAATGCTTATGAATGCAGATAGGGTTTCGCCCGTCGCTGCACAACCGCCACCCGCAACAAGAATAACCCTGAGTCGTGGGTGGTTGTGGACAGGTCGCCTGGTCTGGCTGGCGCTGACGGCGTTGGTTCTGCTGACTCTGAGCCAGGTATGGCCGGAAAATTACCGGGTCACGTATGGCGAATGGGTCGTTACCCAGACCCGTCCCGCTGTGCAGACGTTTATGGATTACGGGAATTTCGTCCGTTTTGTCACGGTTCTGGAATCGTTGTCGGCTTTGACCGCCTTGCTGATGGGGTTTGTTATCTTTTGGTACAAGTCGAACGACAAAATGGGGCTGTTTGTTTCCGCTTTTCTCATTCTGGCATCCCCCTGGTTTCTAAGTAGCAATATGGAAACGTGGCGGATGCCGTTCTGGATGCCGTTCCGCTCTATCCTGCTTGCCGCGCTGCGGGGAGCCATGTTGAGCAGCCTGGTTTTGTTCTTTTACCTGTTCCCCGATGGCCGCTTCGTTTCGCGCTGGATGCGTTTGCCTGCCGCTTTACTCTTCATGGCGTCTGGCGTCTATGCTCTTGGCTCCTTCTTAAACATCCCCTCCCCCTTTCCAGACCTTTGGTTCGTGTACGTCGCTATCTTTCTCGGCTCGCTGGTGGTGGCCAGCGCCGGGCAGTTTTATCGTTACCGCACCCACACCGACCCGATACAGCGCCAACAGATGAAATGGGTTGTTCTGGGATTTGGCATCTTCATTGTCCAGGTGATCCCTATGTCTTCGGGTATTTTCGGAGGGCCTTTCACCTGGGGCCCGGTGATAAGTCTGTTTGGTTTGATGCTGGCGCAATGGTTTATCCCTCTGGCTATCGGCTTTTCGATTCTGCGATATCGCCTGTGGGACATTGATCTACTCATCAACCGCACCGCCGTGTATGGCGTATTGACGGCTCTCGTCGTTAGCCTGTACGTCATTCTGGTGGGGGCGTTGGGTAGTTTATTCCGCCTGGAGAATAACCCGCTCGTCGCCGCCCTGGCCACCGGATTGGTGGCGGTGTTATTTGAACCGCTGCGTCGCCGCTTGCAGAAGGGTGTGAACCGGTTAATGTATGGGGAACAAGATGAGCCGGTGGCATTGTTACGCAAATTAGGGGCACGGCTGGAAGAAATAGCTATCCCGGAAACCACCCTGGTCAATTTTGTGGAGACTTTGGCTCTCTCGTTGAAGCTGCCGTATGCGGCGATCTGGTCGGAAGCGTCTGGGGCTAATGGTGAACTTTTGGCTGCGTATGGCACGCCAATGGGGGACTCGGTGACCTTGCCGCTCAGTTACCAGGGGGAAAAGGTGGGTCGCCTGGTGGTGGGGGAGCGCAGCAAAGGGGAAACTTTCGCCAACCGTGAGCGGCAGCTACTGGCGACGGTGGCGCAACAGTTGGGGACAGCGGTTCATGCCCTGCGCCTCACGGCTGATTTGCAGCAGTCACGGGAACGGCTGGTGGCTGCCCGTGAAGAAGAACGGCGACGCATCCGCCGGGATTTGCATGATGGGTTGGGGCCGCAACTGGCAAGTTTGACGCTGAAGCTGGAGGCGGCGCGGAATCTGTTGAAACAGGATGCACAGCAAGTGGAACCGCTGCTGCTGGAGTTGAAGGAGCAGGCGCAAATGGCGGTGGCAGACATCCGCGAGCTGGTGTATGGTCTGCGGCCGCCGGCCTTAGATCAATTGGGGCTGGCATCGGCGCTGCAAGAGTACGCCGCCGCGCACAGCCAAAACGGTCTGCACATTTCTGTGGTTGCGCCGGCGCGGCTGCCGCCATTGCCGGCAGCCGCCGAGGTCGCCGCTTATCGCATTGCCACCGAAGCCATGATGAATGTGGTCCGCCATGCCCAGGCCCGCCACTGCCTGGTCAACCTGACCCTGGATGGAAGTCTCAATCTGGAAATTAGCGATGATGGGCGGGGATTTCTGATGGGTCAGAAAGTGGGCGTCGGGTTGGCTTCCATGCAAGAGCGCGCTACAGAACTGGGGGGGACTTTTACCATTGCCGCCAGACCAGAAGGGGGGACAATCGTGCGGGCGCAACTGCCGCTGAACCAGAGGATGGCGAAAGAATGAATGAGCCTGTTCGTATCTTGATTGCCGATGATCACACGCTGTTCCGGGATGGTTTACAGGCGTTGTTTGCCTCGCTGCCGGCTCTGGTAGTGGTCGGGCAGGCAGCAACCGGCGTCGAGGCGATCGCCCTGGCGGAACAGCACCAGCCGGATGTGGTTTTGATGGACATTCAAATGCCAGGCGTCAACGGCATTGAAGCCACGCGCCAGATTGTGCAGACCAGCCCGCATATTGGCGTGATCATGGTGACGATGTTTGAGGATAATGATTCGGTCTTTGCCGCCATGCGGGCCGGAGCGCGGGGGTATGTACTCAAGGGAGCCGGACAGGAGGAAATGCTGCGGACGATTCAAGCCGTGGCGCGCGGCGAAGCTCTTTTTGGGCCGGCCATCGCAGCCAGACTATCCTCCTTTTTCCAGGCTCCTCAGGCTGCGTCGCTCCCTTTTCCCGACCTGACGGAGCGGGAACAAGAGGTTTTGCATTTGTTGGCGCAGGGTTTGAATAATCAGGAGATCGCCGATAGGTTGTTCATCAGCAACAAAACTGTGCGCAATCACGCCTCTAACATTTTCAGTAAATTGCAGGTGGCAGACCGGCTGCAGGCGGTTGTACGCGCCAGGAGCGCGGGGTTGGGGTGACGTTCTGGCTGCCGTTCATGAAAAGGAAAGGCGGCGCAGGGTTTGGGCATTGATGGCCACGATGATGGTACTCAAGGACATAGCCAGCGCGCCGATGGCTGGCGGGAGGTCAATGCCCCAGGGGGAGAGAATGCCGGCAGCCAATGGAATGGCAATGATATTGTAGCCGGCAGCCCACCAGATATTTTGCACCATTTTACGCTGGCTGGCGCGGCTTAACTGCATGATTTTCACTACATCCAGCGGATTGGACTGCACCAAAATCAGTCCGGCGGATTCGACGGCTACATCGGTGCCGCTGCCGATGGCAATGCCGATGTCGGCGCGAGTAAGGGCGGGGGCGTCGTTGACGCCATCGCCCACCATGGCCACCTTTTTGCCCTGGCTTTGCAGTTCGCTTACCTTCTTATCTTTGTCTTCCGGCAGCACTTCCGCGAAGTAGCGGTCTATTTGCAGCTCTTGCGCCACAGCCCTGGCAACGTCGCGGCTGTCGCCGGTGAGCATAACGACTTCAACGCCCATTTTGTGCAGTTCTTGCACAGCCTGCCGGCTCTCGGCGCGAATCACATCAGCCAGAGCAAAGGCAGCAATCACTTCCGCGCCGCGAACCAGGTAAATAACTGCCTGGCCTTTCTCACCCGCTTGCTGGCTAAAACGGGCGATAGCGTCCGGTAGGGATGCTGCCAGAAATTCTAATAAGCGGGGGCCGCCGATATAGACGGGCGTGCCGGCATACAGCGCCTGCACGCCGCGCCCTTTTAGCGCCTCAAAGTCGCTGACTGCCGCCGGTTCCACGCCGCGCGCCTGCGCCGCCGCCCCAATCGCCCTGGCAATGGCATGTTCGGAGTCGCCTTCAATGCCTGCCGCCAGCGCCAGCGCCTCCGACGTGGATACGTCGTGGGCGATGGCTATGTCCACGACGCCTTGTTCCCCTTTGGTCAGTGTGCCCGTCTTGTCAAAAATGATGGCGTCCAGTTCCCGCGCGGCTTCCAGCGCCAGCCGATCCCGCACCAGAATACCGTGGCGGGCAGACAGAGAGGTGGTGATGGCCACAACCAGCGGCACTGCCAGCCCCAGGGCATGGGGACAGGCGATGACCAAAACGGTGACAACTCGTTTGAGCACTTCCACGTCGAAGCCGGCGGCAATTGTCCACAGAAGGGCGGTCAGGGCCGCTGCGCTTAGAGCCACATAAAACAAGAAGGCGGCGGCTCTATCTGCCAGCAGTTGGGTTTTCGATTTGCTGGCTTGGGCTTCGCGTACCAGGCGCATAATGCCAGAGAGGGCCGTGTCGTCGCCAATGGCGGTAATGACCATACGTAAACTGCCGCTGCCTTCGTTGACTGTGCCGGCAATTGCGCGGCCGCCCGGCGACTTCGGCACCAGCCTGGATTCGCCCGTAATCATCGCCTCATTCACATCCGAACTACCTTCATAAACCTGGCCATCAGCCGGGATGCTGGCGCCGGGGCGTACCAACACCCTGTCGCCCGGCTGCAGTTGGGAGACAGTTACCTTTTCGGTGCTGCCATCTTGGCCGATACGTTCTGCTTCATCCGGCATCAATTTAGCCAGTTCATCCAGCGCGCCGGATGCCTGGCGCACGCTGCGCATCTCCAGCCAATGCCCCAGCAGCATCACGTCAATTAACGTCACCAGCTCCCAGAAAAAGTTCTCACCCAAATCGGCAAATAGCGTGGCAAGACTGTAAACGAAAGCAACGGTGATCGCCAGAGAAATCAGAGTCATCATACCTGGCTGCCGGGCACGCAATTCCCAGGAAGCCATTTGCAGGAAGGGGAGACCGCCGAAAAAGAAAATGACCGTCGCCAAGATTGGCGTGATCCAGGCGCTACCGGGAAAAACAGGCGCGGTATAGTTCAACCATTCCTGAATGGCCTGGCTGAAAATCAGCACGGGAATACTCAACGCCAGCGATACCCAAAAGCGGTTGCGGAATATGATCTCATGCCCACTGTGACTGCCGTGCTCCCCCGTGCCGGCAGGTTCCCCATG